>JAENWY010000200.1 GCA_016649775.1 Spirochaetaceae bacterium | reverse complement strand
ATATTAACTTGATTTTTTTAATATTGTAGAATAGTGTTCATTCATGATAGTCATTTTAAATAAAAACATAACAAAAAAACAAAAGAGTAGCATTATTTCTTTCCTTGAAAACAAGGGTTTGAAAGTAAAAGAAATAATAGGCCAAGAAGACACCATATTAGGTGCTGTTGGTACTAGTGGATTAGATATAAGAGAAGTAGCTCAATTAGAGGGTGTTTCCTCCGTTGTCCCCATTTCAAAACCATATAAATTAGCTTCCCGTGAACTAAAAAAAGAAGATACAATTGTTCAAGTTGGGAATGTTAAAATAGGTGGTAACCGTATTGCAATTATGGCTGGTCCTTGTGCTGTAGAATCTGAAGAACAGATTATGAGCATTGCTAAGGAAGTTCGTGATTCTGGTGCAGTTATTCTGCGTGGTGGAGCCTTTAAACCAAGAACTTCTCCTTATTCTTTCCAAGGTCTTAAAGAAGAAGGCTTGAAATATTTAAGAAAAGCAGGAGATACGTATGGTATGCCTGTAACTACTGAAGTTGTTTCCCCCTCGGATGTCGAAATGATGACAAAGTATATTGATATGTTCCAAATTGGAGCTAGAAATATGCAAAACTTTGAATTATTAAAAGCTGTTGGTGCTACAGGAATGCCTGTATTATTAAAACGTGGTATTTCTGCAACTATTGAAGAATGGTTAATGGCCGCAGAATATCTAATGGCTAGTGGAACAGATCAAATAGTACTTTGTGAAAGAGGTATTAGAACATATGAAACAGCCACAAGAAATACACTTGATGTAAGTGCTATTCCTGTTGCTCAAAAACTAACACACCTTCCTGTTATAGGTGATCCAAGTCATGCTACAGGCATTAGAGCATTGGTAAATCCAATGAGTCTAGCTATTATTGCCAGTGGAGCAAGTGGATTAATTGTTGAAGTACATAATCATCCTGAAGAAGCTTTAAGTGATGGTGCCCAATCTTTATATCCTTCTCAATTTGAAAAGCTAATGAGAGATATTCAAACTATGGCACCCGTTGTTGGTAAAAGCTTAGAGAGAATACCTCGTATAATTCCAACTACTATCAAAGATGGAGAAATAGTTCAAGATAAGATTGATTCATTGAAAATTTCTTTCCAAGGTGAAAGAGGTGCTTTTAGTGAATTAGCTTGTAGAAGAACCTTTGATGAAAACTGCAAAGTAATTCCATTAAAAGAATTCTCAGATGTATTTGAAAGTGTAATGAAGAGAGAAAGTGATTATGGTGTTATTCCAATTGAAAACACTTTAGGTGGTACTATTAATGATAATATTGATAATCTAATTAATTATCCTGATATCACTGTAGTTGGAGAACAGCATATAAGAGTTATTCATAATCTTATTGTTATACCTGGTACAAAGATTGAAGATATTAAAAAAGTATATTCTCATCCACAGGGTTTAGCTCAATGTGATAAATATTTAAAGAGTAAATTAAGTAGTGCAGAAATTGTTCCTTTCTTTGATACCGCAGGTGCTGTGGCCTTTATTAAGAAACAAAATGATCCATCCTTAGCAGCTATAGCAGGAGCTCCTGCTGCAGCTTATCATAATATGGAAATATTAGAAGCAGGGATTGAATCTCATCCTAGTAACTATACTAGATTCTATGTAATCTCTCGTAGCGAAAGAATTGCAGAGTTTGTATCAGCTAGCAAAATTAATAAAGCTTCTATGGTATTCTCTGTTACTCACCAAGCAGGTTCATTATTCGAAGCATTAGCAATTCTATCAGAATTTGGTTTAAATATGAAGAAATTAGAATCAAGACCTATTGAGGGAAAACCTTGGGAATACTCATTCTTTGTAGAAACAGAATTAAATGATAAAGATAATTTTGAAAAAGCTTGTGAAAAAATGAAAACCACTTGTTCAAGTTTTAGAGTATTAGGTAAATTCCATTCTACAAACTAAAAAGGAATAATAGTGAAAAGCTCATTTATTTATGTTGATGCCGGTATGGGCCATTATGTACCGGCAAAAGCCCTATATGATAGGTTTATAGAAAAAGGATATGAAGCAACTCTAGATAATTTCTTTCTGGATATTTTGGATTCAAAGAAATGGAATTCAATAGTAAAAGAATCTTGGAAAAAACAACTAAAACATCCTAAATTAGAAAGAATTGAAAATACAATTCTTGATAATAGTTATAATTTTTATCTAATTAGATTTCTTGCTAAGCATAAAAAATTAGCTCAAAGCAATTTTAAAAGATGGATAGAAAAGGAGAAACCAGATTTCCTTTTCTGCACTAATTATTTAGTAGCTCCTATTGTTACAACAATGCTAAATATGAACAATATCAATATTCCCCTATTTGTTCTTGGTACTGATATTTTTGACAATCAAAAAATTGGAGTTAGTAATTTAATTGATGTCCAATATATGCCTTCAGAATTGGGTGTTAAAAATTATATTCGCCATGGCTTTGATCCCTCAATTGTTAAAGTCTCACCCTTTCCTTTAAAAAAAGGAATGGAATTCTATTATAACTACACTAAAGAAGAGGCCAGATTAGAATTGGCTCTTAATCTTAATAAACCAACTATTACATTAAATCTTGGTGGTGAAGGTATTGGAAATACAAAATTCATCAAAGCTCTTGCTAAAATGGATATAGACTGGCAAGTTATTATATTGGGTGGAATGAGTGAAAAGACAAAACTTGATGTTGAGAAATTTAGACTAAGATATCCTTCTTTTTCTTTAATAACACCAGGTTTTGTTGATAATATTGGACTTTATATCAAGGCTTGTGATGCTCAAGTTGGTAAAACTGGTGGAAATTCATTTCTTGAATCTTTATACCTAAAACGTCCATTTTTTATTACAGAAATTTTATATATTTCTAAAGCATATATAGAATTTATGAAAGAATATAAAGTTGGGTGGGCAAATAATAACACTAAGAAACAAATTGATATTCTCAAGCAATATTTTAAAAATAAAGATCAACAAGATGAAATGAGTAATGTTTTAAATAATCTCCCAATTAACTTTAGGATAAACGATTTTGTAGATTTGATAATTTCAGATTATAAAAGATTTAATACTACTGAGAAATTACTAGAAAAAAGAAAAATCATTAAACAAAATATCAAAAAAAATCATCATCTAAAAAACAGATAATTAATGCATCTCCGACTTTTTCTCTGTTATATTAAATATGAGAGTTTATAGAAGTCTTTTCTTGTTATTAGTTGCACTTGTATTTTTTCAATCTTGCTCTATGATTAGTAATAATAAGGTAGTTAAGGTACATATAGCAGAATCTTATCCTTTTGAAATAGAAGCTTGTAGGAGCCTATGGTATAAAATAAGTTATAACGGAGTTAATGGCTCTATTGTAAGTAAAAAGATGCCAAAAGGTGTTCATGATTTTAGTATAGAAGTACCAAAAAATTCGAATACATATGTTATTGCACAGGTTTTAGGGGATTATTTTCCTCAAGGTGGTGTAATTGATACTTCTACTAAAAATAAGATAATATTAACTTATGATCTTGGGTACCTTGTTCAATATATTCTTTCAATAGAAAAAAATAATAATGAAGCTCTTAAGTACTTAAATTTTAAAAAGTTATCACAAATGTTAAAAGATAATAAACTTCTTATAAATTTTGATAAATTAACTTTAGCAAGAGCTCTTTTAAATGGAACTCTTGATCAAAATTCAATTTATACAGCAAATAATGTTAGAGTTGATTTAGATCAACTACCTCAAGGGTATTGGGTTAGTGATTATCCAAAAGAAGGTTCCTTTTGGATTAGTCAATTTCAAGATAAAAAAGTTATTCTTTCGTTAAATGATGGAATACATACTTTTCTTAACATAGATAATGGATTTTTATGTAAGATTATTGTTGATTCAAGAATGAATAAATATTTTATATCAATAAAGACCGTTCCGCAGGAAATATCCTCATAAACAAATAAGAACTCAGGGTATAAACCCTGAGTAAGTGAGTTGTTTATATTTTAGAGATTGCTCTCTTAATTTAAGGGTTTTTGTGGTAATGAAGGGGTAATTACCGAAACAAAGAATTTTGTTAATCTATTAAACAGACCTAAGCAACATCGCTTAATTAATAGTAACCACTAATTGTAATCTAAAAATCACAATTGATTAATGAAATTCTTATTTTAGTTCTTTTCTTTGTTGTT
>JAENWY010000062.1 GCA_016649775.1 Spirochaetaceae bacterium | reverse complement strand
TTAATGTAGGATATCTATCCTCAGAAACATGCGTAATGAGCTTAAGTTGTGAACATTGATTTATTATTGATAAAAGTCATTGATTATCGTCTTTTGTAGATTTACAAATTGAATAAAGGATAATAATCAATGATTAAATTGCAAAAATTAACGACTGTTTTCAAATTTATCAAATCATCTCTTTTGATTTGAAGTAAAAATTACCTTTGTTGATATATATTGCCAAGAAATATCATGAGTTAATTATTATAAGGTAAATGAACCTAATTTAGCATTATATTTAGAGAGTATCTCCGTGAGACCTTTTTCATCAATTTCACCAATAGCTTTTAAAGGTTTTGGAGGAATAATAAAATCATTTATCTTTTTCTCTAACCAAATAACATCATGCCATGAATTAAATTTATAACCAGTGTTATGAAAAACTCCAAGCTTATTAAATCCCAAATCTTCATGAAGCTTTACGCTTCTTTCATTTGGTTGAGTTATAACACCATAAACATTATAAATATTTTGCAATTTTAATATATCAAGAAGAGCCATATATAGAATTTTACCAATGCCTTTATGTAAATATTGATTATCTAAATAAATTGATAATTCCGCATCCCATTGATAGGCTTCTCTTTCCCTTATCTTTCCAGCATAAGCATACCCTATAACCTTGTTATTAAATTCATAAACAAGATAAGGGTAAAAAGATGAGATATTTTTAATACGTTGAGTAAAATCTTTTAGAGTAGGTGTAGTGCATTCAAAAGTTATAGAGGTTTCTTCTATATAAGGTTTATATATTGAAAGAATTGTTGGAGCATCAGTAATTTTCATAAGTCTTATAGATAGCTTATTCATGTGGTATATCCCCTGAAAGTTTATTTAAAAATATTATGTCTTTTCATATGTTAATTATTATTAATGATAATTATAGTTATTATTTTACATATAAATAAAAAAAAATAAATAACAAATGGAAACATATAAAAGATTTTTTGATAAATTTTAATTTTTAAATTAAATCAAAATTCTTATTATTTTTCGTGGAGGTTATTATATCTATATATCTCAAGTAGAAACTTGGAATTCTTTTCTCTATTTCATTTTTCCTTATTGATTAACTCGATTCTAAAATGACTAATTGTTTGATTAACTATAGCCAAAATAAATGTATTAATTATATTATAGCATAGATTAATTGAAAAAATATTTATCTAAAATAGGTAAAAGGGGTAGTTTGTTTTGAAATCAAACTTTAATAAAATAACATTAATATTAGGAATAACATTATTTGCAATGTTTTTTGGCGCAGGGAATTTAATATTTCCATCATATCTTGGTTTTGAATCAAGATCTCTTTTTATACCAGCCTTTATTGGCTTTTCTGTCACAGCAATTTTACTTCCAATGCTTGGCATTAATGTAATTGTTAAAAGAAAGGGCTTAATCAATCTCGGCAATAGCATCTCTCCATGGTTTGCCTCATTAATAACTTTCTTGATTTATATAGCCATTGGGCCCTTATTAGCTATACCAAGAACAAGTAGTGTTTCATTTGCTATAGCAATACAACCTTTTATAGCGCAAAATCATATTCAATTTTATATAATATTATATTCAATATTTTTTTTCAGTTTATCTGCTTTTATAGCTTTTAAGCCAGATAAATTATCAACTTTTTTAGGGAAAATAACGGCACCTATATTGATATTATTAATCATTGTTATTTTCTTTGCAACTATCTTTAATGGTGTAGAGGCATCTACTGCTATAATAAGCTCAAGATATCAAAGTAATGTTTTTTTAACCGCCTTTCTTGATGGCTATCAAACAATGGATACAATAGCTGCATTAAATTTTGGCATCATATTTGTAGTAAACATTGAATCCAACGGATTTAAAAATTTTGATGAAAAGAAAAGAGTAACTTTAAAATCTTCAATAATAGCTAGTATTTTGTTAGCATTTATATATTTAGCTCTAGGTTTAATTGGAATGGTTTCACCATTAAAAGAGGCTACTAATGGTACTGAAATACTTACCTATGCTGTTAAAGCAAACTTTGGTTTAGTTGGAATGATTATATTAGCTGTAGTTTTTGTACTTGCTTGTTTTAATACTTGTACAGCTTTAATTAGTTGTTGTAGTAATTATTTTCATTTAATAATACCTAAAGTATCTTACAAAAAATGGGTTATTGTATTTGCTCTATCAAGTGCTATTATCTCTAATGCAGGATTAAATACTATTTTAAAATTTTCAATTCCTATCTTAAATGCAATATATCCTTTATCGATATCATTAATAGTAATAGGTCTATTTAATTTAGATACTAATCCAAACTTTTTCTATGCTAGAAAATTGATGATCTTTATAGTTGCTTTATTTAGCGTAATTCCCGTTGTTTTAGGATTCTTCAATATCCAAGATTTATTCAATGCTTTCCCTCTAAATAACGTTGGACTAGTATGGGTTGTTCCTGGAATATTAGCTTTAGTCTTTGGCTATTTTGTACAAAAGATGGGACTTATAGGTAAAAAAAGTTTGAAGTGATAAATATACTAATAATTTAATTTATAGTTAAATTAATTGAAATATAATCGATGAAACTGTATTGATACGTATAAACAACAACAAATGAATAGTAAAAATAGTTAAAATTCTATTATTTTTGCTATTTTTTTATTAATATAGAAAAAAAATAAATTTTTGTTGACACGTATAAATATTAGTGTAAATATATTATCTATTAGGGAGATTATTGATGGCTTCAAGAAAAGATGTTGCAGAACTTGCCGGTGTATCACCAGCTAGTGTTTCTTATTATATTAATCAAAATGGTTATGTATCTAAAGAAGCTGGCGAGAAAATACAATTTGCCGTTGACAAATTAAATTACACTCCAAATGCAATTGCAAGATCTCTAAGAATAAAGGATTCAAAACAATTTGTATTCTTTTGTAATGATATTAGAAACCCATTTTATTCTCAGCTTGTACATAGAGCTACAAAGGTAGCAACTGAAAAAGATTATACGGTATTATTTTCACCTGTAGTCGATAATGAAGAACATATTAAAAAAATGGTTTCATTCCAAGTTAGCGGAGTATTTGCTTCAAACAACCATATGAATGTAAACCAGATAAATAATATAGCAAAAAGAGATATTCCTGTTGTACTATTACGTGATATCGATTGGCCAGATCTTGATGAAAGCGTTTCTCAGATAAAGGTTTTATTTGCTTCAATAATGGAAGAGATAGTAGAACATTTAAAAGAAGAGGGTGCTAAAAATATTTGTTATATAGCCAGTTGTTCAAGTCTTAATATTGGGAAAATTGATTCAAAAACTACTGCATTTATAAAGGCTAGCAAAGATATTAAACATTCTGTTTTGCACAATATCTCTGCAACTGCTGATGGCTATAACTCATTTCTAGAGGCTTTTAAAGAAGACCCTAGCATTGATTCTGTTGTTTGTACCAATGATGGTGTAGCGTTAGGTGTATTAAAAGCTGCCGAAAAATTAAATTTATCAGTACCTGAAGATATAAAGATAATTGGATTTGATAATTCAAGTATTTCTCAATATTCTAATCCGCCTATTACTAGTGTTGATATTAACAGTGATGAAATAGGTAAGATAGCCGTTGATATGCTTCTTTCAAAAACCAAAAAAGAAACAGTTGAGGATGTAATTATAAAACCTAAACTGATTATTAGAAGATCTTCAAAAAAAATAAAACATTTTTATATGGAAATTACAAAGTGAAATATTTATTATTATAAAATATTGACACGTGTAAATATTGTATTTCAATTAACAAACGGAGGTTAATTATGAACAAAATGAAAAAAGTTATGACAACTTTATTGATTGCTACGCTTACAGTAGGTAGTGTATTCGCACAAGGTTCTAAAGAAACAAAACTTAAAGTGGGTGAAAATGGTAATCCAGAAATTAGAATTGGTGCCATGGCGTATTATCTAAGTGTACCACTACAGGTAATTAAAGATGAGGGATTAGACAACAAGTATGGTTTTGCTATGGATATTATTGATTTCCCTTCAGGTGGTCCAATGGCTGAAGCTCTTGGTGCTGGTGACTGGGATATTGGTCCAATTGGTGCTGGTGGTATGGTTGCTATTCCTCGTTACAATGCAAAATTAATAGCGGATGTAGAAACAAAAATGGATGGTGCTTGGATTTTAGCTCGTCCCGATAGTGATATCGTAAAAGCTGGAAACACACTTGCTAACTATCCTGATCTTCTTGGATCAGTTGCTACATTAGAAGATAAAACAATGTTAGGTACAATTGGTAATATTTCACACTACATGGGTTTAGATTATTTATCTGATTTTGGTCTAGGAATGGATGATATTAATTTCATCCATATGGAAACAGCTCAAATCTACACAGCTTTTGTAGCTGGTAATGGTGATTTAGCTTGTCTTGGTTCTCCTTCAGCTGCTATGAAACTTGTTAAACAAGGTTATGTTAGAGTAGGTGGTCTTACTCAACAAAATAAGAGTCAACAAGATGCTATGTTAGTTTCAGATGATTTCTATACAAATCATTATGATTTAACTGTTAACTTCATGAAAGCTTGGTATGAAGCATGTGATAAATTAAATGCCGATCCTGCATATGAATTTGCTAAAGTAAAAAAATTCTACGGTGAAGTAGGTAGAACTGACTTTGATGACAATGGAATCCAACAAGAATGTGATTTCAACACATACACAGATAGCACAACTGCATTAACTAACAACACAGGAGAATGGATGAAAGGTTTAATCCAATTCTATGTAGACAATGGTTCAATGGATAAGAGTGTTATTGATACATTAAAGACTAACATCAAATCTGATGTTGTTAAAGCAGCACTAAGTAAATAACAAAGAGATGTAAACTTATTCCGCTACAGATTAAAATGTAGCGGTTATAAGTTGGAGATATTATGAAAAAAATAAAAGTAAATAAAAATAAATACACTGTAATAATGGTTGTTAATATAATGGTTGTTATTTTTATATGGTATTTGTTATCAGATGTATTTAAGGTCTTTAGAAATGGCATGTTACCAGGTCCAGTAGACATTGTTAAAACATTTATCTATAAATTGACAAATACTGCTCCTGGTGGAAATACATTAGGTGGCCATATAGCAGCTAGTATGATAGTTGTTGTTACAGGTTATATTATTGGAGTAGGTGTTGGACTACCTGTCGGAATATTAATGGCATGGTATAAACCTATTGATTATTTGGTTAGACCTGTATTTGATTTCTTGCGTTGTATTCCCGGTTTAGCTTGGATTCCTGTTATTACAGTTTGGCTTGGTATTGATTTAAAAGCTAAGGCAATGATCATTTTCATAAGTGTATTTGTAGGTATTGTTGTAAATGTATATTCAGGTATTAAACAAACTGATGAAGTTAAAATCTGGGTTGCTCAAATATTTGGCGCTTCCCGCTGGGAAGTATTAAAAAGAGTAGCTCTTCCATCAGCTCTTCCCTATATTTTTACTGGATTAAAAGTATCTCTAGGAATGGCTTGGCTCGGTATTATTGCAGCTGAATTACTTGCAGCACAAAGTGGTCTTGGTTATATGATCATGGTAGCAAGAAACTTTGGTAGAGCAGATTTAGTAATCGTTGGTATGTTAACAATAGGTCTTATTGGAGCCTTCCTAACTTGGATTATAGAATTAATTGAGAAGAAATTTGTAAAGGGAAGAAGATAATGGCTATAAAAATAAAAAAAATTAATTTTAGTAAAATCTTTTGGGGTGTATTGAGCATCTTCCTTGTATTCGTAATTTGGTATATTGGTTCACAAAAACCTTCTATGAAAGGACTTTTACCAAATCCAATCGATGTTATCAAATATATTTTTTGGAGTAATTCTAATAAAATTGGTAAAGTTAATATTTGGGGACATATTTATTGGAGTATGACTCGTGTAATAACTGGTTATGTACTAGCTTGTATAGTTGGTATCGTTTTAGGTTTCTTAACCGGTTGGTCTAAACTTGGCTCTGCAATTATTAAACCATTTTATATGGTACTAAGATCTATTCCATCTATTGCTTGGATTCCTCTTGCAATTCTATGGTTTGGTATTGGTGAACAAAGTAAATATTTCATTATCTTTATCTCTACTATGTTAATTGTTATGACTAACGTTATTGATGGTGTTAAAGATGTTGATAGAGATTATCTAGGTGTAGCACGTATGCTTGGAACAAGCGAGAGAAAGATGTTTTGGAATATTGTACTCCCTTGTGCTGTACCACAAATATTTAATGGCTTACAAGTTGGCTTAGGTGCTGCCTGGGCAACAGTAATTGCTGCGGAAATGGTAAGATCTAGTAAAGGTGTTGGTTGGATAATATTAATGGGACAAACTGCTATGAATATGACTCAAGTATTTGCTGGAATTATAATTATTGGTTTAATTGGATTAACTCTTGCTCTATTGATGAGAGGATTAGAAGCTAAATTATGTGCATGGAATGTAAGAGGTAAATAAAATGTCTAAAATATTAGAAATAAACAATATTTCGAAAACTTTCACAAATGATGATGCAACTAATTCAAAAGAAGTTTTAACTAATGTGACCTTTAGTGTTGAAGAAAATGAAATGGTAGTAGTTTTCGGGCCAGGTCAATGTGGTAAAACAACTCTATTAAATATAATTGCAGGCTTAGAAAAGCCTACAACAGGTGATGTTAAAATTAATTGTAAAGAAGTAACTGCTCCAGGTCCAGATAGAGCTGTAGTATTTCAGAATATTATGCTATTTCCTTGGTTAACAGCCTATCAAAATGTTGAATATAGCATGAAGATAAGAAATTTTGACAAAGCTGAAAGAGCTAAAGAGGCTATGAAATATTTGGATTTAGTTGGCTTAAATGGTTTTGAACAAAGTTATCCTGTTAAACTCTCTGGTGGTATGAAACAAAGAGTTGGTATTGCAAGAGCTTATTGTACTAAACCTGATGTAATGTTGATGGATGAGCCTTTTGGCGCACTAGATGCTCAAACTAGATATTTAATGCAAGATGAATTATTAAGAATTAGTAATACTGAAAAAAGAACAGTAGTATTTATTACAAATAATATTGAAGAAGCATTATATGTGGCAGATAGAATAATAGTTATGACTGATTGTCCTTCTACAGTTATGGAAGAGGTTATAATTGATATGCCTCATCCTCGTGAAAGAACTGATCAGAAATTCCTTCAATTAAGAAAAGAAATCAGTGCTATGGTTAATCGTAGGAGATAGAAATATATATGAAAGATACTAAAGTTAAAGTAGAAGCTAAAGATTTAACCAAATGTTTTGGAGATTTAAAAGTTCTAGATGATATCTCCTTCAATGTAATGGATGGTGAATTTCTGTGTATTGTTGGTCCCACAGGATGTGGTAAAACAACTTTTCTAAACTGTCTTACTAAATTATATAGTGTAACAGCTGGGGAAATATTAGTTGATGGAAATCCAATTGATTGTAAGAAAAACAATATTTCCTATATTATGCAAGAAAATTCAGCATATGGTTGGTTAACAGTAGAACAAAATATCAGGATGGGGCTAGAAATAAAAAGAGAACCTGAAAAACTAATTCAAGAAAGAGTTGAAGAAATGATAAATATAGTTGGATTGCAGGATTATAGAGATTATTATCCAAATCAACTATCAATTAGTATGTTGCAAAGAACTGTTATTGCTAGAGCTTTTGCAACTTATCCTGAACTATTATTAATGGATGAGCCCTATGGTCAATTAGATTTAGATTTAAGATTTAAATTGGAAGATGAACTCATTAATTTATGGAAAAAAACAGGGACTACAGTTATCTTTATTACTCATAATGTTGAAGAGGCTGTCTATTTAGGACAAAGAATCATGGTATTAACAAATAAACCAACTAAAGTTAAACAAATCCTTGATTGTGATATAGCTCGTCCAAGAGATGTTGCTTCTCCTGATTTTGTCAAAATTAGAAATGAAGTAACAGAATTAATACGTTGGTGGTAAGGTAAAAATGAAAAAAAAGAAAAACATTCTTGTTTTTATGACAGATCAACAAAACGCAGAAACTATTTACGATAGATCTGCGGCTATTACCCCTAATATTGATAAATTTAGAAAGAGAGCTGTTAGATTTGATAATGCTTATACTACCTCTCCTCATTGTTGTCCATCTCGAGCAGGGTTCTTTTCTGGATTATATCCTTCCCAACACAATGTTTGGAATAATGTTGAGGTAGATAATACATTATCAAGAGGACTTTTTGATGGTATTAAACTATTTCCTCAGTCATTAAAAGAAGCAGGCTATTCTACAATATTTGCTGGAAAGTGGCATGTTAGTTCTAATGAAGGTCCTCTTGATAGAGGTTTTGATAAAGTCTTGAGAGAATATGTATCTAACTATGGAAGAATGGAGCCATTAAATAAACCTTATTTCCACGATTGGGATGAGGTCTATGATGATAAAACTAAAATAAAATTGGATGATACGAAAGATTTTGGAGAAATAATTAGAGAAGGATATCCAAAATATAAACAATTTGGTGTTGAAGAAAATCCTTTTGGCGATAGTGATACTGTAAATCTTGTATGTAAGGATATAAAAAATAGAGAATTAGATGAACCTTTCTTTTATTATGTTGGTACAACTGGTCCTCATGATCCATATTTCCCTCCACAAAGATTTTTAGACTTATATAAAGATGTAAAGATTGAACTCCCAGAGAGTTTTGCTGATGATATGATTGATAAACCAGCTCTCTATAGAAGAACGCGTGATTGTTTCAAATTAACAGAGCAAGAACAGAAAGAAAGTATTAAAAGATACTTAGCTTTTATTTCTTATGAAGACTCTCTATTTGGACAGATTGTAGATACTTTAGAAGAAAAAGGTCTATTCGATGATACTTATGTAATGTATTTAACAGATCATGGTGATTATTTAGCCAATCATAGATTATGGGCTAAAGGTCTTCCTTGTTTTGAAGAAGCATATAGAATCCCGGTATTAGTTGCTGGTCCTGGACTACAAAAGAATAGCTCTTGTGATTCCCTAGTATCTATTGTTGATTTTGCTCCTACTATTTTAGAACTTGCTAATATTAAACAAGACTTTAAAACTCAAGGTGATTCTTTAGTACCATTATTAAAAGGTGAGCAACCTGAGTATTGGAGAACAGAAATCTTTACACAAACCAACGGTAATGAGATTTATGGAATTCAAAGAGCTGTTTGGAATAAAAAATGGAAATATGTTTTAAACACCTTTGACTATGATGAACTATATGATAGAGAAAATGATCCCAATGAAATGAATAATATTATTAATGAAGATCATGAGGATGTAGTAAAAGATATGTGTAAAAAACTATGGAAGTTTGCTCGACAAACTGGTGATTCTTTTACTTGTCCTTATATAATGGTTTCTCTTGCTCCTTATGGGCCTGGTATAGTTTGGGAAGATGAAGACTGGGATCCTATTTCTTCTCTACCTGGTGAAAAAACTAGAAATTAATATTTATTTAATCTATTATTTTAATTAAGAGTTCCTTTTTAAGGGACTTTTTTTGTCACTTTATAATTAATTTTTTAATAAAGAATTAACATGAAGAAAAATAAACATACAATACAATTAAATTTAATATTAAAAAATTTTGATAAAGAAAAGAATTTGATTGTTATCTAATATATTAAAATAAAGGGTTGACTTAGAGTTGACTCTAGACTGTACAATATACTTAATAGATAAACGAAGCATTTAATTACAAGTTTCCCAATTTTTCGGACTATAGGATCAGTCCTAAAATCATAATATTCTGACCAAATCATGAATTTATCATAAAATAAAGCCTCAGAATTTTACTTTTTTCAAATAAAGCCCTGTATGGGGCTATTTTTTTGCAT
>JAENWY010000162.1 GCA_016649775.1 Spirochaetaceae bacterium | reverse complement strand
TTATTTTGAATATACAGTTTATCCACTTGAAGGACTTTGGAATTTGAGTGAAAAAGGTAGAAATAGCGAAGAACTACTTAAAGATGAATTACTTTATACTATCATGATAAGACAACCAGATTTTGTTAATCAAGATGTTTTTGATAGAGCATTTGAAATAGCTAAAAAGAAAGATGTTCCATTTTTAGAAGCAGCCTATTTAACAGATATTGAAGATGGTTTATCTGTTTCTATGTTACATAAAGGTTCCTTCGACACTGAAAAAGTTACCTTTGATATCATGAAAGAATTTATTAAAGAAAATAATATTCTCTTTAGTAATAAAAAGTTGGTACACAGAGAAATTTATCTATCTGATGCTAGACGTAGTAAACCAGAGAATCTTAAAACTATACTTCGTTATAGAAATTTAGGCTAAAAAAAGAGTCTCCAATACAAAGGAGGCTCTTCTAATCATAAAACAATATTATTTAATATCCTCAAGGATAGATGATCCAATAGTACCTTCTGGCATCTCTACCTCAAAGTTATCAGCAATAGTATTACCAATAATTGCAAATGAATCTTGAACTGGAAGTTCTTTTGGTTCTTTTAGAGAAGATGAATAAGCCAAAAATGGTACATGTTCTCTTGTATGATCACTGCCTTTATAGGTTGGATCATTACCATGATCTGCTGTGATTATGAGTAAATCATCATCATTTAATTGCTCTAGTAATTGACCAAGTTTAACATCAAAACTTTCAATTTCTTGAGCGTAACCTTGCGGGTTTCTTCTGTGTCCCCAAAGAGCATCAAAGTCTACAAGGTTTGTAAAACAAAGACCCTTAAAATCACGTTTAGCTATATCTATTGTTTGTTCCATTCCGTGTATTGAACTCTTAGATTTATTTGATTCCGTTAAGCCTTCACCATCAAAGATATCAAATATTTTACCAACTGATATTACATCAAGTCCTGCATCTTTAAGAGCATCTAATGCCGTTCTACCTATTGGTTTCAGTGCATAGTCATGTCTATTGGGCGTTCTTTTGAATTCCCCAATCTTGTTACCAAGATATGGTCTAGCTATAACACGACCAACTTTCCATTCATCTCTTAGTGTTAATTCGCGAGCTATTTCACAGCATCTGTATAATTCTTTTAAATCAAAGGTTTCTTCATGACCACAAATCTGAAGTACACTGTCTGCTGAGGTGTAAACAATCATATTGCCTGTAGCCCTTTCTTCTTCAGCTAGTTCATCTAGAATAAGAGTTCCACTAGAACTCTTATTACCAATTATTTTATGTCCTGTTCTTTTCTCTAATTCTTTAATTAGGTCAGGTGGAAATCCATTTTCTGTAAATGTCTGAAATGGGGTAGTTATGTGTAAGCCCATCATTTCCCAGTGACCAGTCATGGTATCTTTCCCGTTTGAAGCTTCTTTTAATTTAGTAAAATAAGCCTTAGGGGAAGCTACACTTTCAACTTGTTTTAACTTTGTAATGTTCGCAAGTCCCAGTTTTTGTAAATTGGGAATGTTAAAAGTTTCAACGCTCTCAGAAATATGTCCAAGTGTGTTAACATTAATATCACCAAATGATGGTGAATCTTCCATAGAACCAACGCCCATAGAATCGATTACGATTATGAAAATTCTTTTGTATTTTTTCATATGTATCTCCATTAGAATTTTGCAAAAGGCTTTCAGTTAAACTGGTATGTTTCATTTGCGGGATTTTTAGGTTATATCAAAAGCAATTATCTTTCAATAATATGATGGTCTAACTGGCGAATAATAGTTTTAAGTTACGTAAGGATTAACATGTACCATGCAGTGTTTAACATTAGGATGAGCTTTTTCAATTTTGTTATGAACTTCTACTGCAATATCATGTGCCTCTAGAAGAGTTAACTCTCCATAGACTGATATCTCTACATCAACATAAGCTTTATCACCAAACTTTCTGGTTTTAATTGAATCTATTACAATAACGCCTTTAGTTGATAATATTTCTTTTTTTATTGAATCTGTAATTTCAGAAGATAATGAACTATCTACCATTTTATCAGTTCCTTCATTAAAAATAGATAGAGCAACTTTTATTATTAATAGACAAATTAAAATAGCAGCTAAAGGATCTAAAATCATATAACCAGCTCTAGCTCCAACTACACCAATCAAAGAACCAATTGATGATAGTGCATCTGATCTGTGATGCCAAGCATCAGCCATTAGAATATCGCTCTTAATCTTTTTAGCTCCATCTCTGGTGTACCAATACATCAACTCTTTTACAATGATTGAAGTAATAGCAGCAATTACAGTTAATAATGTTGGTACTTTTGCAACTAAATATTCTTTAGACATAATATTTTTAATGCCTTCGTATCCAATAGCAAGTCCTGTTAGAGCAAGCAATATAGATAGTAGAATTGCTGCAAGACTTTCATATCTTTCATGTCCATATTGATGACTAGCATCAGCAGCTTTACCACTGATCTTGACACCAATAATTACAATTACTGTTGAAAATACATCTGAAGCTGAATGGATTGCATCACTTATTAAAGCAGCACTATGTCCAAATATACCAGCAAAAAATTTAAATATAGACAATACTATATTAATTACAATGCTAATTATACTAATTTTTAAAACTACTTTTTCTCTGTTGTTCTCTGTCATTGTCCTTCCTATCCTATAAAAAAAACTCCACCCAAAGTTAAGGATGGAGCATATACTAAGAAATTTAGTTAATCTTTCTTCTTCTCAGGAAAAATCGCCTTTAAATGTAGTTCTTCGAGTTGAATTGAATCTACAAATGATGGGGAATCGTCCATTGGAGAACAAGCCGCTGTATTCTTAGGGAATGCTATTACTTCTTTAATAGAAGTTTCCTCTGCCATAATCATAACCATTCTATCAATACCAGGAGCAATCCCGCCATGTGGTGGTGGTCCAAACTTGAATGCATCAAGTAAGAAACCAAATTTCTCTTGTGCTGTAGCATCATCAATATTACAAATTCTAAATATCTTTTTCTGCAATTCTACATCATGAATACGAATAGAACCAGAAGCAACTTCATAACCGTTTAAAACCAGGTCGTATAAATCACCTTTAACTGCACCTGGATCACTTTCAAGTGTGTCTAGGTACTGTGACTGTGGCATACTGAACATGTGGTGTGCAGCTTCCCAATGGTTTTCATCTTCATTGAACTCGAATAGAGGGAAATCAATAATCCAACAGAATTCAAATCCCTTTTTAATAAGGTCTAGTTCTTTACCAAGTTTGGTTCTAACGGCACCCATAGAGGTACAACATTTTTTCCAATTTTCATGAGCAACCATGAGAATTAAATCGCCATCTTTAGCATTGAATTCATTAATGATTAACTCTTCTTTTCCAACAAAAAATTTTGAAACGCCACCTGATAATGTGTTATTCGCTCCTACTTTAATCCAAGCAAGACCTTGAGCACCATAAATTTTAGCAGCATCTTGAAGAGCATCAATGTATTTTCTTGAGAAAGATACACCTTCTGTATTTGGAGCACATAGACCTTTAACAAAACCACCATTTGCAACAGTAGTATTAAATAGAGCAAAAGTACTTTCAACAGCCAACTTATTTAAATCATGAATTTCAATATTAAATCTTAAATCTGGTTTATCATTGCCATATGTATTCATACTGTCATGATAAGTAATTCTTCTAAATTGTTCTGGTAATTTAGTATCCATAACTTTGATGAATACTTCATTAAACATTTCTTCCATGATTGCTAGAATATCATCTCTTGTTACAAAACTCATTTCCATATCTAATTGAGTAAATTCTAATTGTCTATCACCTCTAGCATCTTCATCTCTGTAACAACGAGCGATTTGGAAATATTTATCCATACCACTAACCATTAAGATCTGTTTATATAATTGAGGACTTTGAGGTAATGCAAAGAATTTTCCAGGATAGAAACGTGATGGAACTAAGAAATCTCTAGCGCCCTCTGGTGTACTCTTAATAAGAGTAGGAGTTTCGATTTCATAGAAATCAGTCTTGTAGAAATATTGTCTGATAGCTTTAACAAATTCATGTCTAAGTTTCATACGTTTCTGCATGCCCTCAGTTCTTAAATCTAAGAAACGATATTTTAATCTTAAGTCTTCATTAGGTTCAGCCTCTCCATCAATCATGAAAGGAAGTGGAAGACATTTACTTAAAATTTCAATGCTATCTGCTTTAACTTCAACTTCACCTGTAGCCATGTCTGGATTAACCATTGAATCTGGTCTTAGTCTTACAACACCTACAACGGCAATACAGAATTCCATTCTTAATTTAGCTGCGGTTTCTTGTAGTTCTTTGGATGCGTCGTCATCTACAACGACCTGTGTAATTCCATAGCGATCGCGAAGATTGATAAAATGAAGTGCACCATGATTTCTATCTCGGTGTACCCAGCCGTTTAATACAACTTTCTTTCCTGCGTCCGCTTTAGTTAGACCACCACAAGTGATGGTTCTTTGTGAAAAAGCTTCTTCTGCCATATCGATTCCTTTCTTTAGTAGTAAGTCCTTTGATATTACCATTTAAAAAAATAAAAAACAATCTTTTATTTATCTAATAAAGTGGGTTATAAAAAATACTACTTACAATTATATTATTAACTTAATTACTTATTAGTATAACTCCTTGATGTAATTATAACAAATTCAAAGAAATATGTTTCATCATTTTGCAAAGTTCGTTAATTGTAAACCTGCAAATAATAATCAATTTTTAAAGGACGTCAAAAAAATAAACTACTCTAACTAATTTATTTTTACAACTGTTACTGTTAAGCTAATTTTCACTTATCCTTAAGTTAAGAGTACCAGTGAATTAGTTTTTTTTCTATTTCCAATGCAGAGATATTCCAGATGTCTTTACCTTGAGTCTTTAATTTTAGCTGCGCTTGTGCTATAGTAATTTCATATTTTGAAAGCACTTTCTTCTCCTATTATACGATAATTTGATAAAGGTATAATAAAAGAAAAGGTGCTTTTTTTAC
>JAENWY010000079.1 GCA_016649775.1 Spirochaetaceae bacterium | reverse complement strand
CTAACAAAGAAGAAGCCTGGTAGACCAAAAGGTAGTAAAAATAAAATAAAAAATAGTAGCTAAGAACTATTAAAAATAAAAAATATATTCTTACTAGTTAGAAAGCCACTGACCGGATTTTGGGAAATTAACGTTTAAAATGTAAGTATTGTTTTAAATTAAAAAGTCCTTGTCATAATAATTAGCAATAACACTAGATAGAAGGTAAAAGATTTCAAGATATCAATTGTTTGAAAAAAAAATTGTTTCAAAGAATATGTTAATTTATCTTAAATAAGAACACAGTTTATATAATAATTGTTGTATTCTTTATTGCGTCTACACTGTATTTTACCCTATAATACTAATTATGAATTTTGAAGTTTTTGTATTAGGAACAAGTGGTATGATGCCACTTCCAGGAAGATATTTAACTAGCGCTATGCTAAGACGTGAAGGAGAATTATTTCTCTTCGATTGTGGAGAGGGTACTCAAGTCTCTCTTAAACAACTAAATCTAAAATGGAAGAAAATAAATCGTATCTTCATTTCGCACATGCATGCAGATCATGTAACAGGCTTACCTGGTATATTAATGTTATCTGCTCAAGTTGATAGAGATGAACCCTTATATATATATGGCCCAAAGAAACTTGAACAGTATATTGAAAGTTCAAGAAAGATTCTTGATATGTATATTAATTATGAGATTATTTTCGTAGAGGTCGAAGCCGGTATTATTATCGATGAGATAGATTATACCGTTGAAGCTATAAAATTAGATCATACAAAACTATGTTTTGGTTATATTTTTAAAGAGAAATCTAGGCCAGGAGAATTTCATCCTGAAAAAGCTATAGAATTAGGTATTAAAATGGGACCTAATTTTGGTCGTCTTCAAAAAGGTCAAAGTATAATAAATGATAAGGGTGAAACAGTTACTCCTGATATGGTAATGGGAGAACCTAGACGTGGTAGAATCTTTAGTTATGTTACAGATACACAATATATAACCACTATTGCTCCAAAAGTGGCTAATAGTGATTTATTGTTGTGTGAAGGTATGTTTGAGGAAGGTTTAGAAGAAACTGCACGCGAAAAGAAGCATATGACTGTTACACAAGCTGCAACTATTGCAAAGGATGCTAATGTTAAGACTTTTGGTCTACTCCATTATAGTCCACGTTATAGTGATTTTGAATTAAGAGCTTTAAGGTCCCAAGCAAGAAAAGTTTACCCTGGTACCATTTTAACTAAAGATAGAATGATATTTGAGATACCTAATGATGAGGGTAATGTAATTATTACAAAAGAGAAAACTTATAAGCCAAGATTTGAGCGTATTATCGTTAGTAGTTAATTGCTCTTATTTGTTTTTCTACTTGTAAGAATAATAATTATTATATACGATAAAAAATAAATTTAACTAAATATATTAATTGTAGGAGATTGAATAATGGACACATATGAAGTCGCATTAGAAAAAAGTAAAAAACTTGAAGCAGATATACTTAAGAATCCAAAAAAACATAGAGTTTTAACTGGAGATAGACCAACGGGAAAGCTTCATATTGGTCATTATTTTGGTTCTCTTCAAAATCGTGTGAAATTATCTAAATTAGGCGTTCCTACTTGTATTCTTATTGCTGATTATCAAGTATTAACAGATCATGATGCATTTGATAAGATTTCACAAAACACAAAACAACTTGTTATTGATTATATTGCAGCTGGTATAGAACCTTCAGAAGATGTTATTATTTTTCCTCATAGTTATATTCCTGAAGCCAATCAATTAATGTTGCCTTTTCTTACATTAGTTTCTAATGCTGAATTATCTCGTAATCCAACAGTAAAAGAAGAAATTCAAGCAGCTGGATTAAAAAGTGTTAATGCAGGAATGTATACTTATCCTATTCATCAAGCGTGCGATATTTTATTTTGTAAGGGCGATGTAGTACCAGTTGGTAAAGATCAACTTCCACACTTAGAGATGACTAGGAATATTGCTCGAAGATTTAATGAAAAATTTGCTAAAAATAATCCTATTTTTCCAGAGCCTATTGCTTTATTAAGTAAGACTCCTAGTATTGCAGGTTTAGATGGTACTCAAAAAATGAGTAAAAGTAGAAATAATGCTATTTATTTATCTTCAACAGAAGATGAGACAGCTAACCTTATAAAAAAAGCTAAAACTGATTCAACTAGAATAATTACATTTGATCCTGAAAATAGACCAGAAGTTGCAAATTTATTATCATTAATCTCTCTTTGTACAAATGAAGAGCCTGAGGTTATTGCAGATAGAATTGGAGATGGTGGAGCAGGTTTATTAAAAAGAACTTTAATAGAAGCTTTAAATGAAGAATTAAGACCCTTAAGAATAAGAAGACTAGAGTTAGAAAAAGCTCCTGATTACATTGATTCAGTTTTAAGATCAGGTGTTAAGAGTGCAAGGGAAATGGCTGTGGTAACACTTGATGAAGTTAGACGAGCTATGAATATGGAAATATAAGTTTAGTGTTTACTTAGGAAATTGTTGTATAAGTTAATATCTTTTTAACTTGCAACAATTTTTTTGGTTCTTAATATGAAATCCCTTATTAGCACTTATCTAGGTTTGTAAATAGTTTATAATAATTATGAATTTTATAAGGATTTAATTTTATTTGCTTTAATATTATATTTAACCAATATTATTAAATATAAAAAAAGAGTACAACCTTACTTAGAGTTATAATCTGTTAAGGCTTCATCTATAAATTGTGGAACTTCAATATCATATCTTTCATTTAAAGTTGTTAAACCATATTTAAATGTATGATATATGTTCTTGAAAACCTTTTCTAAAATAGACTTAGTCTCATTTCTATTATAAAAAGGGAATATTAAATTTATAATTCCGTCTTCTTTTACAAAGCTATAACATGAAGAATTAACATTTGTTAAAAATAAATCAATTTGAGCTTTATCTTCCTTTCCATTAATATTTAATAGAACTAATGAAACATCATAACCTAAATCTTTTGCTGACTCTATTTCATTTTTAAGAATTGTTTCTACTGAACTATCAAATTCATCAGTATAATTTTCATGGATTATTTCTTCAGTAAATCCTCTTGTAATATATTCTACAGCTTTGTGAGCATCTTCTTTTGAAAAGTTTAAGATAGCTTGACTAGTTTCATTATCAAAAGGCAACTCAACTTCATCGCTATCGATGGAACTCGCATCAACCAATATAGGGTCTTGTGATAACCAATAAAGTGCTTTATCTGCATCTTCATCACTTAAATTAAGAAGTTTAGATTGAATATTCTGAGGTAAATTAGAAATATCTGCAGAATCAATAGAATCCGGATTTACTAATATAGCATCTTCTGATAGCCAATATAGAACCTTTTGGGCATCTTCTTCATTTAAACTTAATAATTGTTTTGTCAAGTCAGAATCAAAATTAGATTCATATAAAGTTTTGCCATCATTAATATATTCGAGAACTTCTGATGCTTGTTTAGAATCTAATGCTAATAATTGCTTTTGTAATTCAACAGGCAAATCTGTAGGGTAGACTACACTTTGATTAATTGTTGTGAATTCCTCAAAATCTTTTCGTATATTTTCTTTGCTTTGAGCTACTGGCGTAAAATGAACATCTGTCTTAGAAACTTTAGTCTTCATTGGGTCGTCAAAAAGTTGATTATAAAATGGTTCGTCATAACTGTTGATTGGTAGTTGATCATAAGTGTCTTTATTTTCTTCGTTTTTACTTGCTACCATTGAGCCAATTTCTAAAAAAGTAACTCCTATAATAATTGGTAAAAGATAAATCATAAATTTATATATATCTTGAGATTTTAAATCATAAATTGGAATTAGATATTTTACGGAAAGAAAACCAATACCAAATAATATTAACACAGAAATAATTAGTGAAAAAAATATATTCTTTGTGTAACCAGTTCTTTTAACCATCTTTACCTCCACGTGTTGTTTGCAATTTTATTTAAGTATTATTATACTTTAATATTATACAAGGTGAACCAACTTATGACAACAAAATATGCACATTTATTCTTAATTACTTCATTAATTACATATATTTTTCTTTTTACATTTGTCTCACCTAATGGTTTAAAACAATATAACGAGTTAAAAGTAAAGATTGATACTCAAAACAACGAAATTAAAAAACTTGAAAGTGATGTAATAAGTTTAGAAAATTATAAAAATGATCTTAAAAATGGCAACTTTGTACTAGATAATGCTTTAGAACTTGGTTATGTAAATGAAGGTGATAAAGTAACTTTTTTCAAAGATAAAAATATTAGTAAAAATACCGTTAATTCAAAATATATACTGCAAACACAAACTCAAGATACAAAAGTTATTAAAAAGAATAAAATGAATACATTTATTTTTGTATTATCTCCTATATTAGGACTTGTAATTACATTCATTTTTTCTGTAATATCAAGAAATATTTATAGAAATAATACTAAAAAAGAGGCTAAAAATGAAAGAAGAGACATCTGAGGTTTTATACCAGCAAGCTCATAAAACTTTTGAAAGAACATTGCAGATATTAAAAGAGGATAAAGTGATGGTTCTTCCGTGTGATACTATTTATGGTTTATGTGCCAAAATGGGTCCTGCTGAACAAAAAATACGTGAATTAAAAAAACGAGATGAAGGAAAACCGTTTTTAGTATTAGCTACTATTGAACAGGCAAAGCAATTATGTGATGTTCCAAAAATAATTAGTGATGCTTGGCCAGCTCCACTTACTGCAATATTAAATAGTAAAAATGGTGGAACAATTGCAATTAGGGTTCCCTCTGATCCTTTTTTACAAGCTATAATGGAATCTTTAGGTTCTCCTATCTATTCAACTAGTGTAAATGAATCAGGTTATCAATCTTTAACAAATATTATGGATATTATATTAACATACAAAGATAGAGTTCCTGCCTTTGTGGTGGATTCAAATTTACAAGGAACTATTCCTTCTACACTCATAGATGTTACATCAACTCCTTATAATATAATTAGGGAAGGAAAATATGATGCATCTGGATTAGTAGAAAAATCTAAATCTTTATAATAATTATAAATTAACGTCTTTTAAACCTATTTAGGGGTTAAGGTCTAATGTTGTTTCTATTAATTTCATTTAGAACCTAAAATAATCTTTTAGCTAAAGAACTGAGATATCAAATTTACAATTAATATGAAAACACAAGCACTAAAAATACATAATTCGTTTTTGTTGTTTAGCTTTTTGTTTTTATATTACTAATTTCGTAAGTTCTGGCGGCTATTATTGCATATTAATAAAGTTTTATTTCCCAATACTGAAAGCTAGTTATCATTCACCTTGTTGACTAAGCTAAACACAAATTCAAATTCTCTTTAATCTTATTACTTTAATCTCGTTTAAATATAAATTTTAGCTTTTACTTCAAAATAAGGGGTTATCACTAATCTAAATCATTTTTAATTTATTTCTCAAATTTTCTGGGTTTTGCTTAATGCATTTTTAAGAAGAGAAAAAATGTTTTAAATAATATAAATCATTATGAGAAGTAATATTGATTTTGGAATGAAATCAATGAAATTTAATTCCACATAGTTCATAGTAAGAATGAGTTCACTTAGAAATATTCAATAAATTTAGAAATAAGTATTTAAATTGTTGCATATGTGTTGTGTGTTTGTTTTAAATCTTATTTATGTTGCAATTTTTAATTGTTTTGTTGCGATACTTATTGAACCTTTTTATCTTTTTTTGTACATTAAGAAACATTATTATCTTCTATTTTTATACAATTTTCTTAAAGAATGGGAATTAGTTATATTTTTATCAAAAACAATGGACGTTTTCTTCTAATACCTATATATTTTGTATGAATTAAAGAGTTGACAATTATACTTCTCTTTTGTGATGGTCTTTTATCTAGAGATATAAGACATAATTGAATTTATTACTTGCAGTCTTTACAACTGCAAAGGAGATAAAATGAACTCTGATTGGAGAACATTTAAGGGATATATTTGGAAGGATGAAGTAAATCTTAGAGACTTTATTCAAAGTAACTATGAACCATACGAAAATGATGGCTCTTTCTTAGAAGGCCCAACTAAAAATACCACCATACTTTGGGATCAAGTTATGGATTTAACAAGACAAGAACACGAAAAAGGTGGAGTCCTTGAGATGGATACAAATATTGTATCTACAATAACAAGTCATGATGCTGGATACCTAAATAAAGCAACAGAGAAGATTGTTGGTTTTCAAACTGATAAGCCCTTTAAAAGATCCCTTCAACCAAACGGTGGAATCAATATGGCAGAAAAAGCTTTATCTGAAAATGGCTATAAAATTGATCCTACAATTAAACATATATTTACAGAATATAGGAAGACTCACAATGCAGCCGTATTTGATGTTTATACTCCAGAAATGAGAAGATGCAGATCAAATCATATAATTACAGGTTTACCTGATTCTTACGGTCGTGGTCGTATTATTGGTGATTACCGACGTGTTGCACTTTATGGTATTGATTACTTAATTAAAGATAAGAAACATCAAAAAGATAGTACTTCCTCAATTATGAGTGATAAAACAATTCGTGAAAGAGAAGAATTGTCAGAGCAAATTAGAGCTCTTCAGGAATTAAAGGAATTGGGAGCAATTTATGGCTTCGATATTTCAAAACCAGCAAATAATGTAAAAGAAGCAATTCAATGGTTGTATTTTGGATACTTGGCTGCTGTTAAAGAGCAAAACGGGGCTGCAATGTCTCTAGGCAGAACTTCAACTTTTCTAGACATATACTCTCAAAGAGATTTAAGAGAAGGAACGTTCACAGAATTAGAGATTCAAGAATTTATTGACCATTTCATAATGAAATTAAGACTGGTTAAGTTTTCAAGAACTCCAGAATACAATGATTTATTCTCAGGAGATCCTACTTGGGTAACTGAATCAATTGGTGGTATGGGACTTGATGGTAGAACACTTGTAACAAAGATGAGTTATAGATATCTTCATACATTATCAAATATTGGAACGGCACCAGAACCAAATCTTACAGTATTATGGTCAACGAGACTTCCAATGTCATTTAAAAGATTCTGTGCAAAGGTATCAATTGAAAGCTCTTCAATACAATATGAAAATGATGATTTAATGAGAATAACTCATGGCGACGATTATGCTATTGCTTGTTGTGTATCATCAATGCGTATTGGTAAAGAAATGCAATTCTTTGGTGCAAGAGCCAATTTAGCAAAATGCCTCTTATATGCTATCAATGGTGGTATTGATGAAAATACAAGAGTACAAGTAGGTCCTAAATACCAACCAATTAAAGAAGATTATTTAAACTTTGATGAAGTTTTTACCAAGTTTGAAGATATGATGGATTGGCTTGCCGGTGTATACGTAAATACCTTAAATATTATTCATACTATGCATGATAAATATAGCTATGAAAGAGTCCAGATGGCCCTACATGATAAAGAAGTACTTAGATGGTTTGCAACAGGTATTGCAGGTTTATCAGTTGTAGCAGATTCTCTATCAGCTATAAAATATGCCAAAGTAAATGTAATAAGAGATAAAGATGGTATTGCGACAGACTTCAAGATTGAAGGTGACTTTCCAAAATTTGGTAATGATGATGACAGAGTAGATAACCTTGCAACTAAAGTTGTAAAGAGATTTATGGAAGCTATTAATAGATATCCCACTTATCGTGAAAGTATTCCAACCACATCACTATTAACAATTACTTCAAACGTTGTTTATGGTAAAGCAACTGGAAACACACCTGATGGTAGAAGAAAGGGTGAACCTTTTGCACCTGGAGCAAATCCTATGCATGGAAGAGATACAAAAGGTGCTATTGCATCATTAAGTAGTGTAGCAAAGATTCCCTTTAGTGCAGCACAAGATGGTATTTCTAATACTTTCTCAATAGTACCTGAGGCATTGGGAAAGGATGAGACAATGATACAGTTAAGTGATGGATGCAATGGTGGATCCTGTAGCATCTAATAGAATGGATAAAAATAATTAAAGGATAAAAAAATGGCAATTTCAAATACAAGTATAGATAATTTAGTATCATTGTTAGATGGTTATGCATCTAAGGGTGGACATCACTTAAATGTTAATGTCTTTAACAAAGCGACATTGATAGATGCTCAAAAACATCCTGAAAAGTATCCGCAACTTACAATTCGCGTAAGCGGATATGCTGTTAATTTTGTAAAGTTAACAGAAGAACAGCAGAATGAAGTAATAAACAGAACCTTTCATAAGGCTATATAATATGAAAGGAAGATTTCACTCATTTGAATCATTTGGTACTGTAGATGGACCTGGAATTAGGTATGTTGCCTTCTTCCAAGGTTGTTACATGCGATGTAAATTCTGCCACAATCCAGATACCTGGGAAGTTAATGCAGGAATCTTAAAAAGTGTTGATGAAATATTACTAGATTATAAAAGAAATGAGGTTTTTTATACCAAAGGTGGCTTAACTGCCACTGGCGGCGAGCCTCTTCTTCAGTTACCTTTTTTGGTAGAGCTTTTTACAAAAGCAAAAGAAAAGGGAATTAACACATGTCTTGATACCTCAGGTGGTATTAGTATAACTGATGTCAATAAAGAGTTATTTGAAAAACTTGCAAAAGTTTGCGATCTTATAATGCTTGATTTAAAGCATAGTGATATGAAAGGCTATAGCCAATTAACGTCATCAGACCAGACTTTCCCTCTAAATTTTTTAGCATTTATGAATAAAAGAGAAGTAGAAATTCAAATAAGGCATGTACTGGTACCCGGAATCACACTTGATGATGAGCAACTAATCAATCTTGGAAAGCTAATTGCTCCTTTTAAAATGGTTAGAAGTTTGGATGTACTACCATATCATACTATGGGAATTGCAAAGTACAAAAGTCTTGGTATTCCTTATACGTTGGAAGGAGTAAGAGAAGCTTCTAAAGAAGAAGCTCTCTTGGCACGTGATTTAATCTTAGATACAATTCAAAAAGAAAGAGCGTTAAAGCAACCTAAATAGAACTTGTTTTCTATGTATGTTTTATAACTATGAGGTGAAATCCCTCTGCGAGTAATCAGAGGTAATTAAAATAATGAATCAAGCGAATCCAGAGGTTCCAAAATGCTTGGTTTTGAATTTTGTTATACTGGTCATGTAAATGCAAGAAATGAATATTATTTAGATATGTGTTTCACTAGTGATAAAGCTATATTTAAATTTAAAAATATAATTGGTGAAACAACTTGCAGAAGTAGAGGAAGATCTATTGATTAAAT
>JAENWY010000001.1 GCA_016649775.1 Spirochaetaceae bacterium | reverse complement strand
TGATTAGTTGCGGCAATACAAGCTAAAATAGAAGCTTCAATAACATCGGTGGAAATACCACGACCTCTATAGAAGTTTTTACCATCTGTAATCTTAACAATAACCTCACCTTGTGCATCTCTGTGTTCTGTTACAGCGTGAAGATCATAATCAACTAAGCCAAAAGGACGAGCTATAATCTTTTCAACTGCTCTAAGAGAAGCATATACAGGACCAGTACCGGAGGCCACAGTTTCTTTAACTTCATCACCACGTCTAAGTGTTACACAAGCGGTGCTTGTCATTAAGTTACCACTGTTTACAACAAAGTGATCTAATACCCAATCATTTTTTTCAGGTTTTTCTGTAGATTCAACTAAAGCAACTAAATCTCTGTCACTAATAGTCTTCTTTCTATCACATAAGGTTTTAAATTCTTTAAATAATCTATTAGATTCGTCTTTCTCAAATTGATATCCTAGTGCTCCCATTCTGCTATCAAAAGCATGCTGTCCTGAATGCTTACCTAGAACAAATTCTGTTTTAATAAGGCCAACACTCTCAGGAGTCATTATTTCATAGGTCAATGAATTTGCCATAATACCATGCTGGTGAATACCAGATTCATGTGCAAATGCATTTTGTCCAATAATTGACTTTGAAGGAAAGGGTTTTATATTTGTAATTGAAGATAATTGTCTTGCAGTCTTGTAAATCTGAGTGCTATCAACATTAGTAGTGTAATTATAGATATCAGGACGAGTTTTTAAGTTCATTACGAACTCTTCAATTGCTGTATTACCAGCTCTCTCTCCAATTCCGCAAATAGTACCTTCAACCTGTCTAGCGCCTGCAGCCACAGCTGCTAAGGAGTTAGCAAGAGCCATTCCTAAATCATTATGATTGTGTGTACTCAAAATAGCTTTATCAATATTTGGAACATTATTAATAACAGTTGAAAACATTCTAGTAATATCTGAAGGAGTAGAATATCCCACAGTATCAGGTAGATTAATGGTAGTAGCTCCTGCCTTAATTGCAGCCTCTACTACTCTACACATATAATCTAAATCAGTTCTAGTTGCATCCTCAAGAGAAAATTCAACATCATCACATAGATTTCTAGAATATTTTACCATATCAATAATTTGCTCTAAGGCTGTTTCTCGACTCATCTTTAATTTATATTCTAAATGAAGATCACTAGTTGCTAAGAATGTGTGGATTCTTGGTCTTTTAGCGTTTTTGATTGCTTCTGCACTAGCATCAATATCTTTTTTTAGAGCTCTTGAAAGAGAGGCTACAATTAAATTTTCAGTAGATTCAGCAATAGCTTTTACAGATTCAAAATCTCCAGGAGATGCAAAGGCAAAGCCAGCCTCTATTACATCAACTCCTAATTTTTCCAATCTATGCGCCATTTTCAATTTTTCATCTAAATTCATACTATAACCAGGAGCTTGTTCACCATCTCTCAAGGTAGTATCAAAAATTATAATTTTGTTGTTCATTTATTTTCTCCACACATTTTTTATTTAATAAAACATTTTAATTAAAATAGAATATATTCTATTTTAGCTACAATATTTTATATAACCATCTCCACTTTTATTAATTCTAAAAGTGGAGATATTTGAAATTATTATTTCTTTAACCAACTCATTAGAGATCTAAGTTTTGCACCAGTTTTTTCTAATAAACTATCTGCTTCTATTCTTCTCTTTGCTAAAAAGAAAGGTCTCTTTACTTGGTTTTCTAATAACCAATCACGAGCAAACTTACCTTCTTGGATATCTGTTAATACATCCTTCATTGCTTTTTTTGTATCATCAGTGATGATTTTTCCACCAGTGATGTAATCGCCATATTCAGCTGTATCACTGATTGAATAACGCATGTAGCTAAGACCACCCTGGTTAATTAAATCAACAATAAGTTTCATTTCATGACAACATTCGAAATAAGCCATTTCAGGTTGGTAACCAGCTTCAACTAAGGTATCAAAACCTGCTTTAATAAGTGCAGATACACCACCACAAAGAACTGCTTGTTCACCGAATAAATCAGTTTCAGTTTCTTCTTTAAATGATGTTTCAAAAATACCAGCTCGTCCTGCACCAAGTCCCTTAGCATAGGCTAGAGCTACAGATTCACTATCACCAGAGGGATCTTGTGAATTAGCAATAAGACAAGGAACACCCTTTCCTTCTACAAACTGTGTACGTACTGTATGACCAGGTCCTTTAGGAGCAATCATGATTACATTAACATCAGTTGGTGGTTTAATTTGACCAAAATGAATATTGAAACCATGAGCAAATGCTAAATAATCACCTTTTTGTAGGTTTGGAGCAACAGCTGAATCATAGATTCCTGCACACTTTTCATCAGGAACAAGCATCATAATAACTTGTGCCATCTTAGCAGCTTCAGAAGCTGTTGTAACTCTTAGTCCTGCTTCTTCAGCAATACTCCAACTCTTTGAGCCTTTGTATAAACCAACTACAACATTAACACCGCTTTCTTGTAAATTAAGTGCATGTGCATGACCCTGACTACCATAACCGATTATAGCTACAGTCTTGTTTTTTAGAAATGCAAAATCTGCATCACTATCATAAAACATTTTACTCATTTTTTTTTCCTTTGGCTTTTGCCATTTTTTATATATTTTAAAATGAAATTTTAATTACTTATACTTCTTCATAAGGTGCATCTTTTAATGCAATTGGGCCTCTTTCTAAAGCCGCTATACCAGTTCTTGCAATTTCAACAATTCCATATTCAATAGCAAGTGTTAAAAATGATTCTATTTTCTGTACTGTTCCAACGATTTCAAAAGTTAAAGTTGTGTGAGTCACATCTTTCACTTTTGCTTTAAATAATTCCCCTAACTCTATAACACTTGATCTATGGTTATTCACAGTTGAAAGTTTAACTAAAAGTAATTCACTCTCAATAGAAGGTTTATCTTCAAGGATTCTCGCCCGAAGTACATCAACCAGTTTTTCAACTTGATTTTTAATTTGCTTAACAATAGCTTGATTACCAAGGACAACAATTGTCATACGGCTAATCAAACTATTTTGAGTTTCACCAACACTTAGTGTTACAATGTTATAGCCTCTTCTAGAGAAAAGACCGACAACTCGCTGTAAAACACCAGCGTGGTTATTTACTAAAAGTGATAGAGTAAATCTCTGTAATTCTTCTTTATTTTCCATCTTATAAATCTCCTTTCCCTTTTTTGGGTACAACAATACCAACCCTATATATTTTTATATTCGGGAGGTTCCTGCCACACTTTCTTAATATTTAAGATTGTGGCTACTATATAATGACTGCTAAAATTGTTAAAATAATGAGCACAAGAGAAACTAAGCCAACGCTAAGAATGAGGCGGCTTATAATAATGTTAGATAGTAATGTATTTTTGTAACTAATCATCATTGTGTTCCTTGAATTTGTTTGATCTTACTAAGTAAGAATTGTTAATGTTTATAATCTATTTTATAATTTATCCTTAGTCAATAGATATATTACATATTATGCAAAAAGTTGTATATAATTACATGTTTTATGCATGAAGAATATAAAGGGGTCTATAACTTGATTAATATTAACATGGAATACTATATTTTAGTAGAAAAAAAGAAAAAATGAGGTTAATTATGACACTTAAGGTACTATTAGCTATTAGAAATAAAGAATGTAGACAAAAAATTGCAAATCACATTGATTGGGTAAAAATGGATCTTGAACTTGTGGCCTCCATAGATAATGGAGAAAGTGCTAAGATTGTATTAACCACTCTTAAACCTGATATTGTAATTACTGAACTCAATTTAAAAGGAATCTATCCCTTTTTAGAAGAGTGCCCAATATATCATACTTTAGTATATATAGAGGAAGATAAAGGAGAAATCGAAAAAGCATTTGAATTTGGAATTTATAAACTTGGAAATAGTCCAATTACAAGAGAAGAGGTCTATAATCAATTGTGTTCAATAATTGAACTCATTAAAAAAGATAGAATTAAATATAATGTCTTAAGTGATAATGAAATTATCCAAACCCTTGAATTAAAAACATATTCTTCTGATTTAATAGTATTATCTGCAATTAGTTTTATAAAACAAAACTACAAAAGATCTATTGGTCTACAGGAGGCCGCTTCTCTTATTAAAGTATCTGAGGCACATCTATCTAGAATATTTAAAGCAGAAACAGGATTAAACTATGTTAGATACTTAAATATATATAGACTTAATGCTGCCATTGAACTAATGAGTAGGGAGGAGATGACAATAAATCAAATAGGAACTGTTTGTGGCTTTAATACAATGAGCTATTTTGCAAAAATATTTAAAAGGGAATTAGGAATTATTCCTTCTAAATATAGGAAATTGTACGTTTTATATAGCTAAAAATAAGGACCACCTTATTATGATCCATTTTTTTTTAATTTTTATGCGCCTCAAGATAACCAAATATTTTTTCCATAGTTTCACTAGAAACATCATGCTCAATTAAACATGCATCTCTTTTTGCAACGTCTTCACTAACATCTAGAACCTCTCTCAGAAATCTAATAAGTGTTGTATGGCGAGAATAGACCATAGAGGCATGAGCTCTTCCCTTGTCAGTTAAAGTTATCTTGCCGTAGGTTTCATGATTAACGTAACCATTTTCACCTAAAACTTTCATAGCTCTGTTAACACTAGGTTTTGATACTCCTAAATGTTTTGCAATGTCAGTAATACGTGCACCACTATTAACCTCTTCAAGATTAAGTATAGCTTCTAAGTAGTCTTCACCTGATTTATTCATAAATACAATATAACAATAAAAAAAAAGATTGTCACTTGTTATCCTCGTAAAACTTTTTATTTTTAACTAAGTAGACATTTTAAAGTGATATTTTTATAAATTATTATCAAAAAAACGTAACTTGTTCTTTAACAACTACTTTGATAATATGCATATAATAATTTTAAAGGGGAGTACATTATGAAAGCAGCTCTTTTTGATATGGATGGAGTAATAGTTGATACTCAAAAATACCATGTAAGCATATATCAGCAAATTGCAAAAGAAGAATTTAACACAATATTATCAAAAGAAACTATAGAAGCTCTTGGTGGAGTATTAAAAGAAGAGGGAGCATATATTGTGGCCAAAGAAGTTGGACTAAAACCCACTAAAAAAAATTGTGATAGGCTTTATGAAAAAAAGGATATTAGATATAAAGAAATAATAAGAGAAAAAAAAGAGAACCTATTAATGGAGGGCTCCTTAGAACTACTCCAAAGATTAAAGGACGCTCATATTAAAATGGCTTTATGTAGTGCATCCTCTAATGCAAATGAAATTATTAAATTAACTAAAATCGATCACTTTTTTGATACTATAGTAGATTTAACAAATGTGCAAAAGGGAAAACCAAGTCCTGAAATATTTTTAAAAGGTGCTATTCAATTAGGAGTAAACCCTAGTGAATGTGTTGTATATGAAGATGCCATAAACGGTATACAAGCTGCTAAGAATGCAGGCATGTATAGTATTGGATATAAAATAAATCTTGATTTTGATGGTTTATCTTATGGTCAAAGTGGTGCAGATAGAGTAGTTAGTTCACTTTCTGACCCTCTTTGCTATAAAGGATTATATACTTCTCTAAATGACGAACCACTAGATTGTAAAGTTTTTGTTTTTGATGCAGGTAATGTTGCAATAAATAACATTGAATGTTTATCACAAATTATTAAAGAATTAAAACTAAGTGAAAAAGAAGCTAATGAATTTTTATTAGACTTTAAAGCTTATTCTGCTCCATTAATGGATGGTAATATATCCTGTGATCAATATTGGAAGCACATCCGAGATACTATGAATATTGAGATAGTAGGAGATCCTTTTTACAATCATTTTTGCCCTACCCTTAATAAGCCTATAATTGAGATTATGAAGAGATTAAAAGACAGAGGATATAGAGTAGTTCTTGGTTCAAATACCTTTACCCCACATGCTCAAATTATGGGGGAAAAAGGACTATTTGATTTTACCAATTACGCCTATATGTCCCATGAAATAAAAAGGTATAAACCCTCTTCTTCCTTCTTTAAATACATAATAGAAAAAGAGAATATTGATGCCTCTCATATTTATTTCATTGATGATTTATCAAAAAATATTGCAAGTGCTGCTAAAGAAGGATTAAAAACCTTTCATTATGTAGATATTAATAAAAATGAAAGACTAAAAAAAGCCTTCAAATTCATTTATTAAGGGCACTTTTAGCTTAAAAAATAAAATAATTAAAATATATTTCATATTTGTTTATTAACCTGTTGTATTTCATTTCAGTTTTTAATAACTTGTTATACATGAACAACAAAACAGTAGAACAATTAAATATAGGAGAGAGTGGTATTATAAATAGCATTCAAGCTCCAAAAGAAATAAAACGCAGATTAATGGATATGGGATTTACTAAGGGTATAACCGTTAATGTAGTTAAAAAAGCCCCTATGGGTGACCCTATTGAAGTATGTATTAGAGGCTACAATCTCTGTATTCGAAAAGAACAAGCTTCAAATCTTGAAATAAGGAATAATTAATGGCAACTATTTGTCTAATTGGTAATCCAAACTGCGGGAAATCCACATTATTTAACAAAGTTACAGATATGGTTGCCCATGTTGGTAACTGGGCCGGCGTTACTGTTGAGGAAAAGTATGGAGATTGGAATGGTAATCAAACACTTGATTTACCAGGTATCTACTCATTATCTCCCTACAGCCCTGAGGAAAAACTTTCGCGACGTTTTATTTTAGATAGTGAACCTGATTTAATCATTGATGTTATTGATGCAACAAATCTTGAAAGAAGCTTATATTTAACAACTCAATTAGTTGAATTAGGCAGACCAATGATTTTAGCGCTAAACATGCAAGATTTACTTGAAAAAGAAGGAATCAAAATTGATTTAGAACAATTATCAAAAATGTTCCATACTAGAGTCGTTAATATAAGTGCTAGCAAAGGAACAGGAATTGAGGAATTAAGCAGAGCTGTGAATAAAACATTGGCTGATAAAAAAATCCCGTCTTGTTCTCTTTTTGCACCACCTTTAGAAAAAATAATCACACAATTAATTGCTGATGATTTTATGCACGTTGCTCCAAAAGCTTATCCAAGAAGATGGTGTGCTATTAAATTATTAGAAGAAGATGAACTTTTTCTAGAACGTATGCCTCCTATTCCTGAAAAATTACAAAAAAGTTTAGCCGATAGTCGTGAAAAATTAATAAAAGTTTTTGATGATGATATAGATGCAATTATAATAGATCAAAGATATCATGTAGCTGAAGATATAACAAAAATTTGTGAATTTAAAACAGAACCACCACAGAAATTTAAAATAGATACTATTTTGACTAATAGATTTCTTGCAATTCCAATATTCATTATGGTTATGGCAAGTGTATTCTACGTATCAATAAGTTTAATTGGAGGATTAACAATTCCTTTGATTGATAGTAGTATTACTTCCATAAGTGCACAACTACATATCTTTTTAGATAGTGTTGGTGTTATTCCATTCTTATCTAATATGTTAATTGATGGTATAATATCTGGCGTAAGTGCTGTACTAACTTTTGTTCCTCAATTATTTATCCTATTCACACTACTTTCTATATTAGAAGACTGCGGTTATATGTCTCGTATTGCCTTTATTATGGATAGAGCTATGAGAGATTTAGGGTTAAGCGGAAAATCAATTATACCTTTAGTAATTGGTACAGGTTGTACTGTTCCAGCTATTATGAGTACAAGAACAATTGAACATCCAAAAATGAGAAAGTTAACAATATTAGTAACTCCTTTTATTCCATGTGGAGCAAAGCTTCCAATTTTTTCATTGATAATAGGTAGCTTCTTTCAAAATGCTTGGTATCTAGCTCCCATGATGTACTTCTTTGGTATTTTAGCAATTGCTATTACTGGAATTATTTCACAGCTTTTAGATAGACATAAAGAGAGCAATGCTTTTATTCTAGAATTACCTAGATATCAAATGCCAACTCTTAGAAATACTTGGGTCCAAACAATGGATAGAACAAAAGGCTTTATACTAAAAGCTGGTACGACTATTTTATTAGCTAGTATTGTTATTTGGTTCTTAAGTAATTATAATTTTACATTGAAAGAAGCTCTTCCAACTAACAGTATGTTAGCTTTCTTAGGTAGATTAATTGCACCTATATTTAAACCAATTGGATTTGGCACTTGGCAAGCCTCAGTTGCACTATTAACAGGTATTGCAGCGAAAGAATCAATTGTATCAACACTGAGTGTTGCACTACAAGGAGCAGCAATTACAACTCTTTTTACTAAAGCGGGAAGTTTCTCCTTTATCTTATTCGTATTACTATCTTCTCCTTGTATTGCAGCTTTATCTGCAATGGCAACGGAATACAAAGATAAAAAGTTATTTATCGGTGCTATTGCTTATCAAGTTGGATTAGCATATTTAGCATCATTTATCTCATATAGAATTTTATTAGGAGTATTCTAAAATGGCAATTATAGCAAATATAATAGTTGCAACAATAATCATATTAATGATCTATGCAGCAATAAGTACACTTAGAAAATCAAATACAAAAAAAGGCAAAAAGGCTTGTTGTAATTATTGCCATGATAGTGATTGCTCTAGTTGTACAAAATAATGTTATGGCAATAACAAAAAGTTTAAGAATATACAAATTGTGCATAATTATACACTCTACTCTAGAATAATTACTAGTAATTTTATATACTCCTAGTAATTAAAAAAAATTACTGGGAGAATTTATGAAAAAAATAATTACATTATTGATGCTATCACTAATTTTAGCAACATCCGTTTTTGCAAGCGGAACAAAAGAAAAAACCGGCGACAACTCTTTAAAAAAGGTACAAGAAAAAGGTGTCTTTATTCTTGGCTTAGATGATGCTTTCCCTCCAATGGGTTACAGAAATGATAAAAACGAAATTGTTGGTTATGATATTGATTTAGCTAAAGAAGTAACAACGAGAATGGGTCTTGAATTAAAATTACAACCTATTGATTGGAATTCAAAAGAACAAGAACTTGCAACTGGCAATATTGATTGTATCTGGAATGGTTTTACCAAATCTCCTGCAAGAGAAAAAGTAATGAGTTTTACAGATACTTATGTTATGAACAAACAAGTATTAATTGTTAAATCTAATTCACCTTTAAAGACCCTTGATGATTTTGAAGGCAAAACAATTGGTCTTCAAGGTGGAAGCACAGCATCTGATGCTATGGATGCTTCACCAGACTTTAAAAACAGTCTAAAACAAGTTATTGAATTTAAAGATAACCTAACCGCTTTAATGGATTTAAACGCAGGTGGTCTTGATGGAGTTGTATTAGATTTATTAGTAGCTCAAGATACAATTAAAAGATCTAATATGGATTTTGTTATATTAAATGCTGGATTATCAGAAGAAGAATATGCTGTTGGTTTTAGGAAAAATGACATTGCTCTTACTAATGCAGTTAACGCTCAACTAATTGCTATGCAAAAAGATGGAACTATGAGTAGTATTACTACCAAATGGTTTGGTAAAGACATTTCTGTTATTGGAAAATAACATTATATTTATTTGACCAAAATAAGGGATGCAAGTCATCCCTTATTTTTTTTGTATTTATTATGATATATTATTTTAATATCTTTCAAAATATTATATTGTGGTTAAATACTATAAGAAGTATCAAATAATTAAGAGGTATATATGAATCAGTTATTATTGCAAATGTTAAAAGGAACCCTCGTAAGTTTTCAAGTATTTGGTTTAACTTTGCTTTTTTCATTACCCTTGGGTATGTTAGTTGTAAAAGGAAAAATGAGCAAAATATGGATAGTTAAAACACTAGTAAATATTTATATTATGATTATGAGAGGGACACCTCTTATTCTTCAATTAATATTTGTTTACTTTGCCCCCTACTACATTTTTGGAACTTCATATGATAGAATGACTGCAGTAATTGTTGCTTATGTTATTAACTATGCTGCCTACTTTGCAGAAATATACAGAGGTGGTATTCAATCAATTCCAAGCGGTCAATATGAAGCAGCTAAAGTGTTGGGTTTTACAAAATCACATACAGCTACACATATAATTTTTCCACAAGTGTTTAGAGAAATAATACCTGCTATGGGAAATGAGGTAATTACATTAATTAAAGATACAGCTTTGGCTCAAACAATTGGGGTTGCTGAATTATTTAGAGTGGCTCAAACGGCTTCTGCTAGAGAGTTCTCAACCATGCCTTTATTTGTTGCAGGTATATTCTACTTTGTTATGAATGCCTTTGTCGCAAAAGCCTTTGACCAGATGGAAGCAAAACTAAACTACTATGAAAAGAAATAAAGGAAATACATATGAGTGATTTAAAAGATAATAAGGTAGACTACATGATTGAAGTGAATAATTTAATTAAGAGTTATGGCAATCAAGAAGTTATTAAAGATGTTTCTTTTCATGTAGCCAAAGGTGAAGTTTTGTCAATTATAGGACCATCTGGTAGTGGTAAAAGTACTATTTTAAGAGCCATTAACCAATTAGAAAGCATTGAAGGTGGAGAGGTCATTATTTGTGGGGATACTCTCTATAAAGAAGGACTTGTTTTAACTCAAGATCAAAAAAGAAAAATTCAATTACATAATGGATTAGTATTCCAAGATTTTAATTTATTTCCACACATGAGTATTAAAAGAAACATAGCTGAAGCTCTAATATATGTACTAAATAAATCAAAAATTGAAGCTAATGAAATAGCTCTACAGCTACTTGATAAAATGGGATTAAAGGATAGAGCAGATTCTTATCCCTCTCAATTATCTGGTGGACAAAAACAGAGAGTTTCAATTGCTAGAGCACTTGCACTAAAGCCAAATGTATTATGGTTTGATGAACCAACTTCAGCTCTTGATCCTGAATTAACTAATGAAATATTAAAAGTAATTAAGAATTTGGCTAAAGAGAAAATGACTATGGTTGTAGTAACTCATGAAATGTCATTTGCCCGTGATATTAGTGATAGGGTTATTTTTATGGACGAAGGTTTTATTGCTGAAAGCGGAACTCCTGAAGAAGTATTTGGTAATCCTAAAAATCCAAGAACCCAGCAATTTTTACAAAGTTTTAATCAATAAAATAATTCATTTTCTTCCTACAAAAATACCATAAACGTTGTATATATAATTCATATTATATATACACGTAGATGGTATTATTTTTATTATGCTAAATAATAACTAAATATTTCTAAATTTATAATTTAAGGATTTCACCCTTAGGCGCTCCTATCATTTCATTATTTTCATAAACTAAATTACCATTAACAAAAACACAGTCTATTCCTTTAGGAGGATTTTTTGACTCTGATAGTGTTGATAAATCCTTTAAGTTTTCTAAATCACAAATAACTAGATCAGCTTTTTTTCCTTCTTCTATAGATCCTCTATCTTGTAGATGTAATCTATCAGCAGGTTTACCGCTCATTCTATATATAAGGGATTCAAGAGGTAGTGTATGTCTTTCTTTATAAAACAACTCAAGATAATGCACTGCTGCAGAATATGAGCGAGGATGGGTAGGAACAGAAGGGTTAGAAGAACTATATAGGGCATCGGTGCTAAAACACATAGCCTCATGAGATAATATTTTTTCCAGACTTTCTATACTTTGAGTAACATCTTCCATTAAGGCAATACCATCTTCTTGGATTAAAATATCAAAAAAAGCATCATAACAAGAATCTTCATCATTTTTATTATATAACTTTTGTGCTAAGTTCCTAAAAGAAAGTCCCTCTAAATCTCTATGATTCTCTAAATACATAATTCGAATATTATCAAATCCACACATTTTAATTAATGAATCAAAGCCTTCACCTTTCTTTATTAAATCTTTAATCCTATTTCTTTCATTTTTATCTGCTAATGTTATTTTTAGATTTTTTCTTGATAATTTTAATACAGAGGGAGGCAACATACTAGAAATACTAGTTGAACCAAAATCATAAGGATATTGATCAAAAGCAACATCAATACCTTCTGCTCTAGCATTATCAATTAGAGAGATTATTTGCTCTACATGTTTTTGATTTTCAATCCCAATTGCTTTTAAATGACTTATTTCTAGTCTTACTCTAGTTATTCGAGCTAAATCAATAACTTCTTCAATTGAAGAAATTACATCATCACCTTCACATCTATGGTGTACTGCAAATATTTTATTGTGTGCTTTAACAATAGTTAAGAGAGCTATTAATTCTTTTTTACTAGCATATAAACAAGGAGCATAATATAGTCCTGAGGAAAGTCCTATACAACCTTGGGTTAAACTTCTATCAAGAAAATTACACATAAGCTTTATCTCATCACTTGTAGCTTCTCTATTACTGTTGCCTGGAATTACAGCAATTCTTAGGGCACTATGAGCTTGTAAAAACATTATATTTGTTCCTGTTCCTTTTTTCTCGATACAGGAGGTATAAGTACTAAAATCAGACCAACAGATATCTGCTTTTCCCAAAACATCTTTACTAGAATCTATTAGGTTTTTAGTTGCTTTATGATTTAATGTATCAACAGGAAACATACCGACACCGCAGTTACCTGCAATTTCTGTAGTAATTCCTTGTTGAATTTTACACTTCATTTGGGGATCTCTTAATACTTGTAAATCACTATGACCATGAAAGTCTATAAAACCAGGGAAGATATATCTAGAGTTAACATCAATAGTTTTATTTGCCCTAATTCCTTTTAAATCATTTTCATTTTTTATAATTTGAAATATTTTATCATTTTTAATTATAATTGAACCTTTAAATTCTTTATTATTTAAACCATCTACAATAGTTGCATTTTTCAATAGATAGTCATAACTTTCATCATTATTCATCTAATTACCTCTTAGGATTAACACAAACGGTCTACTACAAAAGTAAAAAGGATACAAGCGTTTAAATGAAAAAAAATCACCATCTCTGGTGATATCTTTTTGTTTGAAAAGCTAATTTATTTATAAAAATTAATACCTAAATTTTATATTTTCAACAAACTATAATATTCTAGTAGTTTCCCTCTAATGCAATTTTCATCATATTAGTAAAAGCAGTTTGTCTTTCTTCTGCTGTTGTTTCTTTATGAGTAACCATATTATCTGAAACTGTTAATAAACAAGCAGCTTTCTTACCCAACTTTTGAGCATTAGCAATTAAAGCAAAATATTCCATTTCTGCAGCAATAATCCCAAGTTTATCATATTTAGCTTTAGCATCAGCATTGAAATCAGAATAAAATACATCAGTACTTGCAACTCGTCCCTTATGTATAGGAATATTTAATGTCTTTGCACTTTCTTCAATTTCAGATATTAATATTGCATCGCCATCTAATATATTTCCTGTAAAACCGGAAAGTTCTCGAGCATAAGTAGAAGGACTATAGGCACTAGTTGCTAATATTACGTCATATAAATCTAAATCAGCTGTGGTTGCACCACAAGAACCTATTCGAATAATGTTTTCTACATCATACATGGCATAAAGTTCATATGAATAAATACCTATTGATGGAAGACCCATACCATGACCCATTACTGAAATCTCTTTACCTTTGTAAGTGCCTGTGTAACCAAGCATTCCTCTAATATCATTAAATTGTTTCGGGTTTTCTAAGAATGTTTCAGCAATAAATTTTGCTCTCAAAGGATCTCCTGGCATTAAAACTGTTTTTGCAATATCACCGAGGTTTGCAGCATTATGAGGTGTTGACATATATATCTCCTATATGAATATTTTTTTTAAATAGATTTTAATTATACCTTATTAGCAACTATTTGCAACAAATAAAACAATCAAATAATAGAATTAACTTTACTTTATATACTTTTTATTTATTTCTCTAAATTTGATATTATAAAATATTCGCTCTCAATCGATTTCTCAAATACTCTCAAAATTTTATTATAATTACCTCTTTTCAAAGTTAATGATAAATCTGCTTTTAATTCAAGAAAATCCTCAGTAGAAATTACCGTAAGTGGATAGCCACAATCCAATAGACTACCTACTAAAATCAAGGAAGCAAAAAGGAAAGAGTGTTCTTCAAAAGGTTTTATCCTAAGCAATTCACCAAAAAGAAATGCCGATTTTACAACTCCATTTATACTAGTCCACTCATTATCACACTGAACTAAAAGAGTTTCCATTTGAACTTTAACATTATAAGTTCTATTGTCTTGAGCCCAAGCTCCTGCAAAAGGAATTTCGACATCTCTAAAGGAAGCTTTATGGAAATCATCAATTCCACTGTATAATCTATCTTGTATAAGAGATAATCTCTTTTCACTAAAAAAAGGATTTGCTTTAGAACCATTACCAGCAAAGGAAGATAGTCCTGTTTCAAAAAAGAAATTTACAATAATGGATTTCGCATTTTTAATTAATATATGTTGATTAAGAGTTAATTCTTTAACAAATTCTCCATTTACGATTGATATAACTTGATTTGGCTTTATATTTTCTGTTAAAAAAATCGAACTTAGAAATCTATTAACACTGGAATCAAAATATGACAAAAAATCTTCTTGACTCACTTTTGAGTTTTTTAACGCTTCTCTAATTGTATTTAACGGTGTAAAATTTATGGTACCAGTTCTTAGGTCGAAGTTTTTAACATGTCTTATTTTTCTTCCATCCCCAGGCTTTTGAGCTGTAATTGGAATATTCCAAGCCCAACCTGATCGAATAACTCCATCTACTCTTCCCTCACTACAAAGAATTCTAATTCTTCTCTCAGTAATTCCCCATTTTTTGCTGGCTTCTTTAACACTGATATAAATCATTATAATAATCCTTATTAGGAATAATATATATATATTTTAATCTATTTACAAGATTTATTTTTTATAAATATATAAAATATTATCACTAAATAATATTTTTTAAAATCAATAATAGTTTTTTTTCATTTACCCCTTTGACCATTTTTCAAACATCGATATAATTAGACCGAGATAAGCTACTGCTTTAATATAATCTCAGCTAATTAGGAGCAAAAATATTCATGGATTACTATGATATCATTATTGTCGGATCAGGTCCTGCGGGAATGGGTTGTGCTTTTACTATTCTTAAAGAAAAACCTTCTTTAAAAATTCTAATATTAGATAAAAACAAATATTCTACAGGTGGGATGAGAAATGACTGTAAAATGAACTTTACATACCCTATAGGATTTCCTTTAGAATATTGGGAAAAGGATATGGCTAATTCCTATCTTGAAGAGGTTACGGATTTCTTTAAACCAAATATTTTAGAAAAGAGAAATATTGAAAGATACCAAAAGAGAGCTAGCAGATTAGGTTGCCAACTAATTTCAATAAAACAAACTCACTTAGGAACAGATGGCGGACTATTATTAATTAAGGATTTATTAAAAAGACTTGACGAAAATGGTGTCGAATTAGCTTTAGAAGAAGAAATGTTAAGTATCGATCAAGATAATCACAATATCAGTACTAATAAAAGAGTTATCAAGTATGATAAAATATTAATAGCTCCAGGACGTCAAGGTTTTCACTTCTTACAAGAAACTATGAAAACTTTAAATGTTCCCTATATTGATAATATTGTTGATATTGGTGTCAGAATTGAAACCAAAGTTGAACATTATTCTATAGTTAAAGATTATTATGACCCTAAATTCTATTTCCCAGAAAAAGTTAGAACTTTCTGCACAAATAGTGGTAGAGCACATGTTGTAAAAGAAAAATATACAACCGCCCGTGGTGATATTTGGTACAGTGTAAATGGTCATGCTTACTCAAATAATTTAAATAGTGAAGAACAGTCAAATTTAGTTAACTTTGCAATTTTAAAAACTGTAAAATTAACAGCTCCTCTAGCTTCAGGTCAACAATATGCTGAAAACCTAGGTGTTAATGCTTATCAATTAGGTGGTGGGCAACCGCTAATGCAAAGAGTTGGTGATTTTAGGCTTGGTTCAAGATCTCATAAAGAAACTTTTAACGATGACCCTTATAATTTTAAACCATCCTTAGAGGGTTGTACACCAAGCGATATTTCTCTTGCAATGCCTGCTAAAATATTAAGAGGTATTTGGAAAGCAATGAAAGATTTAGATACAATTGTTCCTGGTATATTACACCCTTCAACAATTATGTATTATCCAGAAATTAAATTATATGCTAATAAACCAACTTATCTTGATGATTACTTTAAAGTTGCAGGAGATATTTATTTTGCAGGAGATGGTGCTGGTACTTCTAGAGGAATTACTGGTGCTTGGGCAAGTGGTATAAGAGTTGCACGTGGTATGATAAAATAGAGTAAAAAATATTTATTGCATAAAAGACTAAGGATATCCTTAGTCTTTTATAGTTACAAGATAATAATCATTTTTTTCTATAAAACAATCTATTTATCCATAGTTCTAGCAAGTAAAAGTGCTCCGTCTACTGCACTATTTATTAAATTTGAAATTATTTCATATTCTGATAGATTATCTCTCATTAACTCATAAAAGTATTTACTTACATATTTATCATTTTTTATTACACCACCTGCAATAACAATTTTCTTTTCATGATTTTTAGGAAGTTGGACCACTACAGATTTAACAAGATCATATAGGGCAACTCCGGCATCTTTTAAAATAGGAATAGCTAGAGTATCACCCTCATCAGCTGCTTTAGTTACATATTTAGCAATATCCTCAATAGAATTAATTTAAAACTATTTTTAACTTGCAAAATTTCACATATTTATTGATAATAATATTATTAATCGACAAGGAATATTTAATGAACAAATTCTTCAAGTTCCAAAAGAACCACCGTCCCTCTTTTTTGATAATTATTTTTATAATAACAGCTTTTTTTTTACTACAAGCAACAAAATTACAAATAAATGCTGACTTTAGTAGTCTATTTAAACAAACTCCTGCTGTTACTTATTATGGAGGTGGGGTTTTTAATGAACAAGAATTTAATAGTATCTTATCTGAATATGATAACCTTGATAAAATAGATCCTCAAACTTACGCAAATATACCAATTGATGATAATTACAATGCAGAGTCCTCTTATAATTATCCTAAAACTAATGAGAGACAGAAAGACATGCAAACTAGTAGTGGACTTCTATTATTAATTACTAGTGACAAATTCTTTACTCCAGTCTTTTTAAATACACTTGATATATGTCTAAATAATTTAAAAAATCTCTCTGAAGTTCAATCATATTCCTCTGTTTTTAATTATTTTACTATTGAAAAAAAGGGATCTAGATTATCACTTGTACCATTTTCTCCAAATGTAGATGGAACAAAATGGAGTGATGAGATGGTATCATCTCTTAGAAACAGATTAGTAACTGATCCAACGGCTACAGGATATATGGTATCCAGAGATCTTAAATCAGTAATATTTAATGTTAGAATCGGTAACCTTGATGAAAAGCAAATATATGAATTACTTGATACATTAGCTCCTTTGAAAAATTTAGGAGCAACTTTTGCAATTACAGGTTTACTACCTATTACTTATAGAATTACATATTATTTATCTCATGATTTAGCTCTATTACTAATACTTAGTTTAATAGTTATTCTAATAGTATTCTATTTTTCCTTTAGAGCAAAAAGAAGCATGTTTTTACCTTTCACTCTTTCTGTTTTAGCAATAATATGGACATTTGGAACAATGGTATTATTAGGATTTGAAGTAACCCTCATAAATATAGTCACGCCGTGCATGGTATTAACCTTAGGCTCTAGTTATTCTGTTCATATTCTGAATGAATACTATGCAGAATATAATAAAGGGACAAGAGAGAATCTACCATTTATTGCAGCTACTAAAATATCACATACCATACTATTTGCAGGGATAACGACTATTTTAGGTTTTTTGAGTCTATTAATTTCTCAGATAGAAGGGCTAAAAGAATTTGGAATATCGGTTTCAATTGGGATTATTTATTGTGTAATTTTATCATTAACTTTTGTTCCAATTATGTTATCATATACAAGTAAACCCAAAGAAATACAAGCTACAGTTGTAGATAAGGGCTTATTAACACAATTAATTCAAAAAATTTCTAATATAGTTTTAAATCACTACATAGTATTTTCACTTTTATTTTTAATTATATTTGGTGGATTTTTATATACCAAAGACAAAGTTTCGGTTGATACAAACTACATGGCATACTTCCCTAAAACAGACAGAATTGCAAATGATACAAAAGAAATATCAAAAGCTTTAGGTGGTGATTTACCTTATCAATTAAAGCTACAAGCTCCAGAAGGTTCTGATAAATATTTCTTAAACCCTGAAAATTTAAAAAAAGTAAATGAATTTGAAGAAGCTATTTCTAAAAGTCCTGATATACTCCAAGATATTTCTTTCCCCTCGTATGTAGCTCATTTAAATTCATTATACACAGGTGATAATGAAATACCTGAAAATAGTGCCCTAATTAATTTATTCAGTAGAATAATGGTTCTGCTTAGACCTAAATCTCCAGGACTTGTTGGAAAAATTATCAGCGAAGATAGTAATACTTTAAACATATATCTTCAGTGTTATGATAGTAATAATAATGATATAACAACTGTTGGAAGTAGTGCTAAACTAGAAAAACTTATGGCTTCCTCCCGCGCGCTATTACCGGAGGGTGTATCTATAACTTATTATGGTACTAATCCTGAAGCTCTTAGATTTAGTAACCAATTAATGAGAGATCAAAGAGCTTCTCAGATACTAGCATATCTTCTTGTATTAATTATTGCAGCTTTAGCCTTCAAATCTCTTTTCAGAGGTATTTTAACGCTTATTCCTGTTGCTATAGGAGTAATGAGTAATTACATATTCATGTATACATTCAATATTCCATTTGATATGGTCACAGTTAGTTTTGCTTCCGTTGCAATTGGGGCAGGGGTTGATGATGCAATTCACTTCTTGTTGAAATATACAAATCTTAAGAAAAATAATATTGATAAAACAACTAAAGAATTACTTTCTAAAACTCTGAGAGAAACTGGACGACCAATTATGTTAACAACTTTTTCCATAGTTTTAGGAATGCTTATGTTAACTTTTGGCTCCTATACTCCCATTAAATACTTTGGATTATTAATGAGTACTGCATTAATGAATTCTATGCTAGCTACAATATTTGTATTACCAGCAATTATTTTATTACTTGATAATATTAATAATAAGTTGAGAAAGTAATATTATAAAAGGCCTTTAAAATCAAAGGCCTAAAGTATAGTTAAGAAGCTTTTATTAAATTCTAGAATAATTAAATATAGTGTGCAGATTTTTTAATGCAAATAGATGTTTTTATTGTAATAATTGAATAGAGAGAAATAATAATTGATAGCAATATAGTATATTAATACTTTAATGTAATTCCAACAGATAACTGAATATCAAATTCACTATTTGCAAAAGTACCATCATAAACATTGTCTGGATTAATAATTGAAACAAAGTCTATTTGTCCAAAAGCACTAATGTGATCAACCATTTTATTAGTGTAGTTAAAACCTAATATACTTGTAAAAGATGGAGCATTTTTAGTTACATCACTATAGTTAGTTGATGTAGGTGTAGTAACTTCATCTCGAGGTGCTGGACCAACAGGAGACCAAAGTGTATTCATTTCAAATGTTCCATGACACATCAAGAATAAATTAGTTTCAAGGCTCCATCTGTTTGTTTCATACATTTTATCTCTAATATTAAATACGATGGCATCACCACCATATTCATAGCCAAGGAATCTCTTTTCGAAGGAAATGCCATCTTGAGTGAACTTTCTAAGAGCAACAATATAATTAATACCATACCCATCTTGAACAGTGGTAGTATCTCCGGAACTTCTTAGATATAAATAGGGACTAGTATAGGCAAATTCTATTGAAGTTAAACGTTTGTAATAATCTTCATTATTAACAAATTTTACGCCAAAGATAAAACCATAGGCATCTGGGCTCCATGTACTAATTTTAGTTTCACCAATTGGGAATACTAAATCATCCACAACTAATTGTGAATAAAGATTAACCATGTTGCCAATAGTTAAATCTAAATCAACTGATACAATGGAATTACAATTAGCCTTGTAATATAAACTATGATAAGACAATAGAGGATTGAAGGCTGCCATATCTACAGTGCCATTTGCACTTGCAAACATATTACCCTCAGATAAAGCCCAACCAAGTCGATTATTAAACAATCTTCCCTCAAATCTATGAGCTGTGAACATTGAAAAACCTACTAAAGGGTCAGTCTGACTTGTATGGATTGGTGTTGGTACATAATTCATTTGATGAGGGAAAAAAGATACTAGATAGGTATATTTAAAAGACTTTCCAAAAAAGGTAAGTCTTCCCATATTTTGATATTCAAGATTATCAGATAACATCATATTACCAGATACTCCATTGCCCCAACTAAGTTGATCACGACCAACTTGAGCACTCCAGTTATCACCACCAAAGGCAATAAAAGCTCTATCACTAATATCAGTGTTTAAAGTCATAGCACTATTTGGATCTACAAAAGGAACATTTGTGGCAAAACTTTGACTACCAAAATCCATTAAATCCTTAGAATATTTTTCTTCAGCAGAACCAATAGAAAGATTTACAAAAGAATAAGCAATATCATTTGCCATGAAATCAAAATTTAAAGTAAAGAAAGGACTTTGTTCGTCCCAACCTCTATTCCAAGAATCACGAGTGGTAAAATAGTCAGTATTAATATGAGAATAAGCTTCATAGGTTATTTCTGGAGAAAAGGAAAGATTTATATCATTATCAACAGTTCTTGTATAAGAAGATAGCTGATCTTTTAAGAAATCATATTGTTCACGAGATTTTTTATTTAATTTATTGATTTTAACTTGATCGAGCATGAGATTTAATTCTGCTACACTCCAAGGGCCACTCGATGAAGGAAGTGCCATTCCTGAATCAATATATAAGGTTTGCATGATATTCATAATATTATTATCATCATCAACTGCTAAAATATATTGCCTATTATCTGTAGCATACAGATTAGTTGCCATAGCAAAAGACATAATAAATAATACTACTTTTATACTTATTTTATTCAAAAATTATATTCTCCATTGTAGCTTTTTCTAATGATTTTTTTAATATATCATCTATCAGTTATGAAGACAATATTCAAGACTAACCAAGGGTCAAATAACCCATAGTAAATAACAAAAAAGCGCATATTTGTTGTATTTTTAACTTATTGTATATTTAAATATGTTTGAAAGCCAATTAATACTGAGCTTTTTCCACTGTGCTACGCTCGTATTTTCTTTATTACAATCAGCATCGCACATAGATAAACCATGTTCACCAGAAGGAAATAAATGAAATTCAACACTTATTTTTTTAATAATTAGGGAGCTTACTAAAAGTAAGCTATTTTCAATAGGAACTGATTCATCATCCTGAGTCGCCCATATAAAAACAGGAGGACAATCCGATGTAACTCTATTTTCAAGGCTTAATAATTTAATCATATTATTTTCAGATGCAGTTACATTTTCGATCGATTTTTGATGAGAATATTCCCCTGTAGTAATAACAGGATAAGCTAAAATCAATGCATTAGGACTATTATATCCATCAGTAACTTTACTAACTTTAATAAATTCAGGATTATTATATAAAAGGGCAAGAGATGCTGCTAAGTGCCCTCCAGCTGAAAAACCCATTACCGCTATTCTAGTGGGATCAGTTCTAAAATCTTTAGCATTATCTCTTATCTTTACAAAAGCCTCACTTAGTTCTAGTAAAGGAGTAAAATTCGATGCGTTCTCACGTACACTATAATCTAATATAAATACATTAAAACCTTTACTAAAATAGTATATTGCTACAGGATCTTTTTCGATTTCTGAAACAAATTCATAAGCTCCGCCTGGACAAATTACAATTGCCGGCCTTGTATTTCTTTGAATATTAAATGAAGTATAAGAGTGTATATAACCTGTCATAATTGCATTTTTATTACCAATAGAAACGTGTATAATATTCATTATTTTTCCTGATTAAAAATTAGTTTTAAATAAATCTAAATAAGTTATTTATTACCTAAATCCGTATAGCTAAAAAATTAGCATAGATTAACATATGTTTCGTAAAATCTATAAAATAAAATAACCTCTTATGTTACAATGAATTATCAACTAAACAAGTAACAGGAGAGACCATATAATTAATTACGATACTACTACAATAGAATTAGAGAGTAAAGCAGTAATAAACCTTATTTCAAAGATTTTAGCATTTGCGATGTCCCAAATAAGTAATAATGCTAAGTATAATATTGAAACACTTAAATCTAAAAGCCCTTTAAAGAATGAAACAATCTATAAAACTCTAATTGGTTTACTTTCTATGGGATGTACCAATTTTTCAGATGTAGAGCAATTCAGACATAACGAAGTATTTACAAAATGCCTTGATCTAGAATTTACTCCAGCGCAAGAAACGCTCCGTTTATACTTGGAAAAAGAAATTACCGAGGACTTTATTTATTACTGCAATTTGATAAACATTGAGCTTCTTAAAAAAGTTACCTATTCATGTGAAAAGATAACCAACAAATACATCCCCCTCGATTTTGATGTTACTACAATGTTAAATCCTAAGTGCAAAAAAGAAGGATGCTCAAGAACTTATAAAGGTAAGGATAGATTTGCTCCACTAATGAGTTATTTAGGTTATTACTGTATTGGTGCTGAATTGAGACCTGGCAAACAACACTCTCAGAAAGATTCAATACCTTTTGTACAAAAGGTACTGAATGATGCAAATGAAATACTTTCTCCAGAAGATTTACTAGAAAGAGCTAAATCATTATATAATAAGAAAGTAACTTATTCTTATAGGAAGACAAGTGTTTATTATGGCTATTTTACAGAACTTTATCCTTTAGGAAAGGAATACGTAACAGATAAAGCTCAAATAGCCTTCAAGATTAAAGAATGTTACGAAAATAAAAATGGAGATTCATTGTTATTTCCAGAAATAGAGGTAGATCTATATTGGACAAATTTAGCAGAAGATGCTCAAACAATAGTTGATTTATATAAAGATCCCGCTAATTCAGAACAATTTCACAATGAAATTAAAACTGATCTTAACTTTGAAAGATTAGTTTCTGGGGATATAGATCGAATTAGAATAAAAACGGTTCTAAGGGATATTATTTACACCAGTGCTCGTTACATGAGAAAAGGAAAAGATATGGTACTTCGACTATATAACAAGAACCCTTGGACAAAATTACTATTAAGACTTGATGATAGTATCAATAAATACTTTCCAATTTTAGTTTAAAAACAAACAAATCAACTAGTAACTTATATATACTTCTAATAATAATTAGAATTAGAAGTATTCAATAAGCCTAAAATCAACGAAATTCATTAAAAATACTTATCGTTGCTACTCTATGAATTTAAAATTGGTCAAATATGTGATGTTGAACCGAATAGAAAAATAAATTGAAAAAATTCAGTAGCTTTGCTCCCAAAATTTTCAAGAAATAATGGGAGTTTTTGATTTTTGACTATTTAACGGATTCAGGTATTAATTTACTTGAATAAAATAAATGAAATTAGAAAACCTTTTAAGATTATATTAATCATAATACAGCTTTTCTAGCATTTAAAATCGAAGTAAAATTTTTTATAAAGCCTTTTGCAATTTATTAATCTCAATTGGAGTACTTAACGTACTAGCAATGGTAGAAATCGCAGCCTTAAAATAATCAGAAGAACCATGTACTTTTGCGGCATCAACGTCTTTCCATTCCTCAATGAAATAGTAAATATCTTTATTTTCTAAATCATGAAATAATTCATAAGAGATACAACCTTTTTCTTTTCTAGTTATATTAACTAATTGTGTTGCATTTTGAATAAATTTTGCACTATCCTCTTCGGATACATTACATTTTGCTATAATTTTTAACATTTTTTTCCTTATTTATATTTTTAAATTGATTTCTCAAATTTATTTATTTCAACTTCTTTATTTAAAGTTTTTCCAATTTTTTTCATATATTTAATACAATTTATTGATTTCAAATGAGAATTAGCACAGGCTTCATTTCTCCAGACCTCTAAAATAAAATAAATAGAAACATTTTCTAAATCATGGAATAATTCATAAGAAATACAGCCACCTTCTTCTCTGGATGTATAGACTAATTGTGTTATATTCTGAATAAATTGATCTCTTAAACATTCATTAACATGACATTTGCTACAAATTTCAAACATTTTTATTTCCTTTTCTTGGGTCTAATTATTGATAGAAGATTTAAATTATTATCTATTATACTATTTCTCAGTGACTTTACGTGGGTAGCATTTTTAGTTAAGGTATACAAAAGTAATAGAAAGTAGTTGAAAATCAAAATGTAAATAGTTTTATTTTTTTTGCAAAAATTAAAACGTTAATTAATAATATTAAATATGATTACCCATTTTATATTTATTCATAACTAATAAAAAGGCTTCATAGGCTTTTTCCATCTTTTCTAAATTAAATCTAAAGGAAGGTCCTGTAAACGCAATAGTAGCGACTATTTTATTATCATTTTTATAGGGAATTGCCATACAATTTAATCCATTTTGAACCTGCTCTAAATCAGTTTCAAATTTAATATTTTCATTACAATTTTTATAGGCTTTATTTACAGCTGAAATATCTAAAAGTTCATCATAATGAGACTCAATAGGAACAACTTTTAAAGATTGAGATGATAAAACATAATCCTGAAAGTAATTAAGATTACCAATTTTAATTTCAAAATAACAGGTTTCATTAACAATATTAACTAATTCAGTTAAAAAAATATGAATTGATTTGGTTTTTTCTTCTCCTAAATCGTACATAAGACCAAGTTTTAAAGAGTTTAGTCCTAAGCTATATTGCGTTTTACCTACTCTCTGTATGTAAGACTTATTTTCTAAGGTTTGTAAAAGTGCATAAGCCGTTGGAGCTTTCAAATCTAGGGCTAAACAAATTTCATTTAATTTACTTATCCGTTTTTTAGCAATGAATTCTAAAATCTCTAAAGCTCTATTTACCGATTGTATATATTTCTTTTCAGCCATTAATACTCCTTGAAAAAATTATGCTATTAATAATAGCAATTTGCAATTATTAATAATTAATTTCATTCATAGTTAATAGATATTGAATATAAAGGCAAAAGTCAATTAATTATTCACAATGATTAATTGAGAATAAATCGTAGCATGTATATACAATTAAACAAACCTACAGTTTATAATTATTATTTTAATTTCAATGTTCACAACTTAAGCTCATTATGCGTGTTTCTGAGGATAGATATCCTACATTAACGCAATGAATAATTGGTTATTACATAAAAGACTTACCAGTTATTCCTTAAGTTGTGAGCATTGTTTTAATTTACTAGTTTTTTAGTGAATATATTAAATATTTCTATATAAAAATGCAAAATTGCAATACTTCAATAATTTATTAATATTTAAAATATTAACAAAAATCACTAAAATATTGAGTATTAACAGAATTTACTTATATATATGTGGTCTAATAGCCTAACTTTCAACAAATTGATTGACAGGCACTAAAGTAAATGGTATTTTTTTGTAATATATCTTTTTTTTGTGGATATCAAATTTAGTTAAGAGGTTTAATGCATGCCTTCAGATAATAAGAAGGGACCTACATCAGGTCCAAACAACGTGAAAGAGATTTCACATAAGAAGAAAAAAGTTAGTTTAGGTTGGATTTTCGGAATGGCAATCTTAATACTAATCGCTATCTCATTTGTAGCAGCTCCTGCAATTGAAGCAATCGTCGGTGGTTCAAATTCTAATGAAATAAAATTTGGCTCATATGATGGAAAGGATATTTCGTATTCTCAAGATTCATATTTTTATGATCAATACCAATATTATGGTACTCAATATAAAGGCACTACTAGCGATAGTAATTTAGCTCTTTATCAAATTTGGAGTCAAGCATTTAATAGTACAGTATTATTTACTGCAATATCACAAATGGCAAATAAAATTGGATACACCGATACCGAAACTTCAATTAATAACGCTATCATTAGTAGTGGTTATTATAATGTTGATAATAACTTCGATGTTGCAACTTACAACAAGACTTCTAGTGAGCAAAAAGCTTCTATTAGAAAGAAAGTTGTAAGACAACTTCCTTATCAAACAGTATTAAATGATGTTCAATCTGTGTTAACAAGTGATGCTGAAACTGATTATGTTTCAAAAATGGCTGATAACAGTAAAACATTCAAATATGTAGTATTTGATCAATCAACTTACCCTAAAGAAGATGCTGCTAAATATGCTTTAGCTAATCCTACTTTGTTTAATATGATTGATATCTCTATTATTTCAACAACTGATGAAGCGGCTGCAAAAACAGCATTAACGGATATCAATAATGGAAAGAGTTTTGATGAAGAAGCTATTGCTGTTTCAAAAGATAGTTATGCAAGTAAAGGTGGCGCTATTGGTAGTACTCCTTATTATGCAATTAAAGTTAACTTTAAAAATGCTGATGATTCTTTAAAAGTTCTAGAAGCTAATAACGGTGATGTAGTTGGTCCTTATGAAACAGATAATGGTTATGCCATTTACAAAATAAATAAAGCAGCTATTACTCCTGATTATACAAATGAAACAACAATAAGCATGATAAGATCTTATATCACTAATTATGATGCTGATATCATGACCGTTTATTTAACTGCTAAAGCAAATAGTTTTATTAGTACTATTGCTGATGATTTTGATGCCGCTGCTACTGCTGAAAATCTAAGTGTTAATAATGTTAGTTCTACTTCAGAAAATATTGGAAATAGCCAATACTTAAGTAGTTTTACAACAAACGACACAAAAGGTGTTTTAGCAACTGCTGCAACTAAAGAAGAGACAATGAAAGCATTATTTGATGCTAAAGTTGGAACAACAGTTGCTCCAATTTCTTCTAATGGTTCTGTTATTGTGGCTTATGTTGCATCAGAAGATACTGCATCTGGCATGGGACAATACATTAAAAGTGTATATCCACAATATTCAGGAACTCATAATGCACAAGATTTAGAAAGTGCTATTATGGCATCTGACAAATTGCAAAATAATTTCTTAACTGTTTTCTTAGATAAGATTATGAGTAAAACAACAAGTGCTAAATAAATAATAAGTTTATTTATCAAAGGACTACCACAGTAAAATGGTAGTCCTTTTTTATTTTACTAATCAAACAATTCAGAGTATTCTATGGCAGGAGATAAAAAATGGAAACAGAAATTTTTAGTTTAACACCCCTTTTAGATAAAAAAGGTTTATTAATAAAGGAAGGATGGGCAAGATACCCATATTGGCAATATAATAGATCAAATATACATTCTAAATTTCTTCGAACAAAAGAATGGGATTATTATGCTATTACTAACCAAATTGAAGGATATACAGTTACTCTAACTATTAGTAATCTTGGTTATGCTAGCTTAATTGCTCTAGCCTATATTGATTACAAAAGGATGAAAGTATCTCAAAGTTCTCGAACAATCTTTTTTCCTATAAAACAAAAAAAACTTCCAACAAGTTCAAAAGAAGATTGCTATATTACAAGTACAAATGAGAAACTTAGAATTAGTTTTATAGTTAAAAATGGTATTACGCATTTAATTTTTGGTGCACCATTTCTAAAACTCCCAGACGGAACAATAGGTCTCACTGGAAAATTTGAACTTAAGACTCCCCTTTATAGTCAATCACTTAATATTGCAACTAGTTGGAAAGAGAACAGAAAAGCTTTCTATCTAAATGAGAAAAGAAATTGTATAAATGTATCTGGAGAAATTACTAGAGGCTATGATATAGAAATAATAAAACCATTAACAGCATTTGCAGTCCTTGATTGGGGTCGAGGAAAATGGACATATAACAATACATGGTATTGGGCTTCGGCATCAGGTTTATTTGAAAATGATTTTTTTGGATTTAATATTGGTTTTGGATTTTCAGATCGAAATCCTGCCAGTGAAAATGCAATTTTCTATAAAGGAGTCATACATAAAATTGGAAAAATTAATATAGAAATGCCAAACAATTATATTTCTAAGAAATGGAAATTCAATGATTTAGAAGGAAGACTTCAATTAGAATTTCATCCTCTTGTAAATAGAAATAGCAATTTTAACGTCGGATTAATCAAAAGTAATCAAAATCAAGTATTCGGAAAATTCTCTGGATTTACTATTTTAGATGATGGTATGAGCCTAAATATAAAAAACTTATATGGTTTTGCTGAGAAAGTAACCAATAGATGGTAATGTGTAGTTGTAATTAATTTTGATTTATGGTTAAGTACATCATGGAAATAGAGTTGCAAAAAATAAAAAATCATTAAGCGACACGATGATGGCAACCAAATAAATTCCACAGGAGCTACATGCCAGATTTAAAAAATTTTGAAAAATTAGGGTTATCTGAAATAACCCTTAAAGCCCTAGCGAAAAAGGGCTTTGAAACACCATCCGAGATTCAGGAACAATGTATTCCTTTATTGTTACAAGAGAGTGCCGATGTTATTGGACAAGCTCAAACAGGTACAGGTAAAACTGCAGCCTTCGGACTACCTATCATGGAAGTTATAGATACTTCCTCTTTTGCTACACAAGCAATTATTTTAGAACCAACAAGAGAGTTGGCTATTCAAGTAGCAGAAGAAATTGCGTCCTTTGCGGGAACTAGAAATGTTGAAGTTGCAGCCATTTATGGCGGTGCATCTATTGATTTACAGCTTAGAAAGTTAAGAAGAGGCGTTCAAATTGTCGTAGGAACTCCTGGTCGTGTTATGGATCACCTTAAAAGAGGATCCCTTAAGCTTATGGATTTAAAAGTTGCAGTTTTAGATGAAGCAGATGAAATGCTTGATATGGGATTTATTGATGATATTGAAAGTATATTATCACAAACTCCTGCTAACAAACGTATGTTATGTTTTTCCGCAACAATGCCAGATCAAATTATGCGCTTAACTTCTAAGTTCATGAAAGACCCTACAATCATTAGAATTAAGGGTAAAGATATGACCTGTGATTTAACAGAACAACTTTACTATGTTTTAAGAGAAAACGAAAAACTTGACGCTTTATGTAGAATCATTGATATGGAAGAAGATTTTTACGCACTTGTATTCTGTAAAACTAAAATTCAATGTGACGATATTGGTAGAAAATTACAGGAAAAAGGTTACAAAGCAGAACCTTTACACGGAGATCTTTCTCAGAAACAAAGAGAACAGATTCTTGATAAGATGAAAAAACGTATTATCAATATAGTAGTAGCAACTGATGTTGCAGCTCGTGGTATTGATATTAATGATTTAACTCATGTTATTAACTTCTCAATTCCTCAACAACCAGAATCTTATATCCATAGAATTGGTAGAACAGGTCGTGCCGGTAAAAAAGGAACAGCTATTACTTTTGTTACAAGAACCGAAACTAGAAGACTTACTTACATTGAAAGAATTGCTAAAACTAGTATCGCAAAAGGTAAAATTCCATCATCAGCTGATATTATTGCTATGAAGAAAAGTAGAATTGAAAAAGATTTACTTAAATTATTAGAAAATCCAGTTGAAGATAATCCATTTAGTAAAATGGCTGCGGAACTACTTGAAAAAGGTGAAGCACAAAGTATTTTATCAAATGTATTAGTATCTATTTACAAAGATCAATTAGACGAAAGAAAATATAGATCTATAAGTGTTGGTACAAATGAAAGAGATGGCAAAAGAGATAGAAATTCTTATACCCCTGATGATGGTAATGTTAGATTATTCATCGCTAGAGGTAGAAAAGATGGTCTTGGCCCTCGTGAACTTGTAGACTACTTGAAAAAAAGTGTTGGTGCTAATGATAATGATATTGATGATGTTACAGTTAGAGATGAATTCTCATTTGTAACAGCTCCACAAGAATTAGCAGAAAACATAATGGCTACTATCAATGCAACAAGTGAAGGTGCTCCAATAGTATCTAGAGCTAAAGTTACTGAAGCTGGTGGCGGAGACGGTGGTAGAAGAAGATCTAGTAGAGGAAGAAGCGACCGAGATGGCGATAGAGATTATCGTGATAGAGGGCGTGGTGGAGATAGAGGGGACAGAGGCGGAGATAGAGGACGTAGATCAAGTTCTGATAGACCTCATTTTGACCGTTCTAGTTCTGATAGACCTCATTTTGATCGTTCTAGTTCTGATAGACCTAGTTCTGATCGTTCTAGTTCTGATAGACCTGATTCAGACCGACCTAGTTCTGATAGAGGGGACAGATTTAGAACTCCAAAATCTTTTGATGATAGACGTAGTTTTGATAGACCCACTCGTCGCAATGAAGATGATCAACCTTATGGTAGAGATTCTAAAGATGACGGTGATAAAAAGAAACATTATGGTAAATCTAAAAAGAAAAGATAATTTTTAATTATTATTAAACAGGGTTGTTACATGAGTTAAATAAACTTTTGTAGCGACCCCTTTTTTTATCCTGAATTTTTAACTAATTTTTAACAATAAAAAAAGGTATTTCTTTGATTTTAATATACCTAAGAAACTACCTTGTTATGTTTTTATTATTTTAAATTAATAGGAATTTATAAATACTCCGATTTTTAATTCCTCATTTTGTTTTTTAACTTAGCCCAAAGATTCTTATGTTCAATAGCTAGATGGACTCTTTTATTTTTAAGTTTTTCTGGTGTGTCATAATCTTTATAATCTTCAATAATTAAATCTACAAATTTATCACTACTAAAACTCAATGGAATATTATTCAATACTTTTTCAATTTCTTTTTGTTCTTCTTCACTATCGAAATAATGCTGCAAAATTTCAATCTGTTTAGAAACCTTATTCTCCGCCCATCCAATTTTATAATCCTTCATAAAATCTATAAAGGCTTTAGAGGTATAAAGCAATTGAGACATCAAGAACGGCCTTTTTAGATATATAGATTCTAATAATGAGTTAGCACCTGTTTTCCCTAGTTGAACATCACAGGCCTTGATATATGCACCCACGTTATCAACAAAACCTGGCGTAAATAAATCAAAAAAAGGATTCTCATTGCTAAATGTTTTAAACTTTCTTCTAGTTTTTCTACTTAATTTTCCAAGAACAACTACCTGCCAATCAAGATGCCGCTTTACAAGAGCCTTAGGAAATTCTAAATTACCAATGCCTTCTCCACCAAAATTTAATATAATAGTAGGTTTTTCTAAATTTAAACCTAGCTGAATTCTGGCTTCTTCCTTTGTTAAATCAATATATTGAGAAATTCCTGCTTTTATAGGGAAAGGAGATCTATGCAATATTTCAGGGTAAAAACCGCGACGAATACAATTATCAATTCCTAACTGAGATGGGAGATAGTGAATATCGATATCGTTGCTTACTCCGATATTTGGACAATCAAAAACATCTGCAGAATAAACAAATAAAGGTATATTAATTTTAGTTTTTTTTATAATTGTTGTTAAAATTGGTGCAGCTAAATAATTAGTACAAACAATTAAATCCGGCTTTTCCTTCAAATACCATTTTTCAAAACTTCTTGTAGCCTTTAAATCATTTTTAACTATTTCTTTGATTAACCAATAACTAAAGTCATTATCTTGAAATTCACTCGAAAACCTTTCAAGTTTAGGATAATGCAGAAAAAATCTCCACCAGATTTTGATCATTTTATTATAAACAGGACTTCCTAATATAAGAATCATATTATCAAGGGTTCCTACATTACCTTTACTAATAAAACTATCACAAAGAGCTTTTGCGGGAGTGTAGTGCCCTTTACCCGCATCAACGTAAATAAAAGAACATTTCATGTTTCCTCACTCCTTTTTTAACATCATTTTAATTATTATTTGGTCAAAAATTATAATACTTTATTTTTACTTATTATTATAATTACTAAATTTTTCCTATAAATGTAAATTGTCATCATACTTATCGGATAATATTTTTTTACAATAAGAGTCTTCTTGTTTTAAAATTTTAGAGCCTCTTGTTATCTTACAAAGACTTATTTTATGACTAGCTGCTATTTCACGTTGAGGTATACCTTGATATAAATCATTCATCAGGCTCCATCTTAATGCAAAATCATTTTGTTCTTTTGAAGTATATATTTCATCAAAAAGCTTTCTCATTAAATCTTTATTTATTGTGTTTGTAAAAACTTCAATTAAATCATCTAAACTTTCCATATTTTTCTCCTAGTTTGTTATTTTATAAAGTGTTTCTATAAATATATACAAAAACTATAAATTAGACTAATTCTTTACATTAAAGGTGCTAAAATGGCTAAAATCATTCGATACAATTGTTTCCATAAAGGAACATTTTTTGCTTCTTCATAACTAATTTTTTTTGATAGTTCAAATGTTTCTTCCATATCTTTCTTCATAGATTCAATAGCGGAAGAACCAAATAAAGCTACACCGCATTCAAAATGTAGATAGAAGGATCTATAATCCATATTAATTGTTCCAATTACTCCAACTTTATCATCTGATACAAACATCTTACTATGAATAAATCCTGGTGTATACTCATAAATTTTTACACCATTTTCTATTAATATATAATAAAAAGATTTAGTTACTTCATAGACTTGAGGTTTATCGGGAACACCAGGTGTTATAATTCTTACGTCAATACCACTTTGAGCTGCTGTACATAAAGCTTTTATCATAGCTCTATTTATAACCAAATAAGGAGTACTAATCCAAACATATTCTTTTGCTTTATTGATAATTTGCATATAAACATTTTCTGCTGCTGCAACTTCATTTAAAGGATTGTCACCAAAAGGTTGAACAAAACCATCAGTCAAATATTTTTCTGTAGGTTTATATAAACTTAGATTTTCAATAGTTCCTGTTTCTAAGTTCCAAATAGATAAGAACATAACAGTAAGATTCCAAACTGCATCACCCTTTAGTAGTATAGCAGAATCTTTCCAGTGACCAAACCTAATGATTCTATTAATATATTCATCAGCTAAATTCAAACCACCTGTAAAACCAATATTTCCATCAATAACACATATTTTTCTATGATCTCTATAGTTCATTCTAACATTTAAATGGGGTTTGATAGCGTTGAAAGCCTTTGCCTCAAAACCTTTTGCTTTAAGAATTTTATCATAATTCCCAGGTATGCGACCAAAGCAACCAAAGTCATCATAAAGGATTTTAATTTTAACTCCTTCATTTTTCTTTTTTTCTAAAACATTAAGAATTTGAGTCCACATTTCTCCTTCACCAATTAGAAAGAATTCAATAAAGATAAAAGATTTAGCTTTATTTAATTCTTCTAAAAAACCCTTAAGAAATTTAGTTCCTTCAGAATAATATTCAACTTCTGTATTCGCCCAAACATGGTTATAAGATACTGCCGATATATATCTACTTTGACGAAATAAATCACAATCATAATTTTTTAAAGCTTTAACGGATGATAAAGGATAAGCTGGAACATTTGTAAGACCATCAGTATAATTTTTAATAAAATCCTTAGTTCTTTTACGTCCGATAATAGTTAAAGGTTTCTTTCCAAATAAGATATAGAAAACCACCCCATATAGAGGAAATATCATGATTACCATAATCCAACCAATGATATAATCAGGTTCTTGTTTATGATAGATAACCCATAAACATAAAACAATAGAAATCCAAATCGATAGTTGTGAGTAAAAAGGGTGATCTCTTAAAACTAAATTATAAATATAAAATAAAAGAACTAGTTGAAGGGCAATAAGTACAACGGATAGAAATAATCTACTCATAAGAAATTTCAGAAGTTTTTTAACCATAATTTCCCCATTAGCAAACAAATGCAAATGAAGTTTCATTTGCATCTTTTGTTTTTAATATTTTCTCTTTTTAGTTACCTAGTTGATCTAGCATTTACCCAAAAATCAATTGGATAAACTGAATAGCCAAGTTTTGCAGTAAGTGTACTAGGATCTACTTTAAAAATTGCAGGTAATTCATGAATATATTTACCAGTATCAATTGCATTAGCTAAAAGATTGTCAGGTAATAATATTTCTAAAGCTAATTGATTAATTTCTCTTTCTTGAAGATCTTTCAAGGTTGATTTTGTTCTAAATCTAATACTATCTGATAACAAGTTAACATCATCTAAATTCATAATAACAAATTTTGCTATGAGATATGCAAGACTTTCTTTTATTGCACCCATAGGACGGTCTCTATTCATTAGTAGATACCAACCAGAACCCTTATCAAATTTCTTTGCATCATCAGTTTTTATTCTGATTAATTTTCCTGATATTGCGGGGTTTAACATTGAAGAACTATAAATACCTAATTCTAAACGTTTTGCTAATTGAACTAAATTCACAGGTGCTTCTTTTTGATATTCTGGTAATATCTCCAAAAAAGTTTCTTTATTCATTAAATAGTCTCCTTTATTCTCTACTCTTATTTTTATTTATTATATCAAACTATTTATTGTTGTGATTAATAAATTAATATTATTTGTTAAGTTTTTATATAATAACAGAAAAGTATCCATTTTAACAGTATCAAAAAAATTTATATTAACAAAAGTTTATGTTTTTCCCTGGTTATTTTGTTTGATATAGGCTTTTGACTCAGCTAAAGAAAATTCACATCCACAATAGTGTTGTCTATAAAGATTTAAGTCTTTACTAAGGCGAATACTTTCTTCATATCCGCCACGCTTTTTAAAGTCAAACTCTAAAAAACCTTCCATAGATGCTGCAATACTGAATATACTCTTACTATTTTTATATCTACTAACTGTCAGAGTTGTTGCAAAGTGAGGTATTCCCAATTCCTTTGCTTTTAGCTCTGTTGTATACAAATTATAATTAAAACAAAAATCACATCTTTTTCCACCCTCTTTTTCACTTTCATAACCTTTTATAGTATCAAGCCAAGCTTGATGATTGTAAGGTTTGTAGAGGGTTTTTAAATTATATTCTTTTGCTACAATTAATAGATTTTCATATCGTAGAAGATTTTCTTTTTCAGGATAAATATTATCATCACTGAACCAAAGAGTAATTTCAAAGCCTTCTTCTATTAAACGTTTGATGCTTGTAGTACTACAGGGACCACAGCAAACATGGAGCAAAAGTCTTTTATCTTCTATATATTCAAATTGTTTTATATCTTTTCTTTTCACAATTATAATATTACAGTTTTATTATGGAAATATCAAACTAATGAAAATAAAATTAACAAAAAATTTACAAGATAATATATTTATTGGTTGCCACATCGTATAATTTTGATATACTTTGTTTATGTTTAATTAGGAGTTTTTATGTCTAAAACAAGGATTGGCGGTTTTATTAGTTTAGCACTAATGATAGGAACATCATTTTTACCTATTTCAATAGTATTTAAAGTATTAATAATATTAGTAATAGTAGCATTTGATTTTTATAACAACAGACCATTATTATATTTTGTTCAAGCTAACAAAAATATTATGAGTAAAAAAGATAAATCAGAGAAAGCCTGGGTCTATTACGAAAAGGCTTTCAATACAGGAAAATTAGAAACAAAGTATCTTATTACTATGGGAAATGTGGTTGCACAAAAAGGTGATCCAAACTTTGCCCTTAAAATTTTAAATACTGTACTTGAAAGAGATAATACAGAATTAACATTATTGAACCAAGCTAAAGTACAAAAGAGCATGGTTCTTGAACTTACTGGCAAAATTAATGAAGGTATAGTATTATTACAAGAAGTTAGAGAAAGTGGTTATAATGATAAGAGTTTGTACATAAATCTTGCTTGTTATTTATTATATGTAGATAACAAAAAAGAAGCTGCAAATGTTCTTGATGAAGGTATTGAATTTGAAGATATAAATGCTGGAGCTCTAGATAACAGAGGTTGGTTGTATATTCTTGAAGATGATTGGAAAAACGCTTCTAAATTATATATAGATATGATTGATAGAAAGCCAACGTTTCCCGATCCTTATGTTCATGCAGCTCAAGTAAAATTACATTATAATAAAGTTTCTGAAGCTATTGAATTACTAAAGACTGCAATAACTATGAAATTTAACAAAGTTGCTTTTTTTAAAAAAGAAATTATTGAAGAAATGATTAGTGGACTTTCTGAAAAAAAACCTGACTTATATGTAGCTATTCTTAATACATCTGTAGTTGAAATAGCTAAGGGTTTAAAACCTAAAGATATTAATAAAGACGAAGCAAAAACATTAATTACTAAAACATTTGAAGAAGAACCAATCTTTGATAACGAAAGTAAGATTGAGAGCATTGATAGTGAAGAACCTGATGAAGAAGTAGTTATAAATACTAATATTGATTCAGATGGTAAAGATGACTTTCCAAATACAGAGTTAACTGATGATGATGCTGAATGGGAAAAGAATCACAAGTAAAGTAAATTATTCAAAGAATATGCTATAACCTTATTGAATAATTTAATTACTTATGATAGTTTAGCAGAGGTATTCGCCGGTGTGGTGAAATTGGTAGACACGATAGACTCAAAATCTATTAGGAGCAATCCTGTATCGGTTCAAGTCCGATCACCGGTAAAAAACTCACTTAATGTGTGTTTTTTATAAGAATCAAGAACAATTTTAAAAATAATTTATTTTTGAATTTGTTGTTGACAAAATCTGTTGTTTGTGGCATTTTATGTCTCGTTGACAAGAGGTTTAAAGAAACTCAGAATACAATTTATGGTGGATGTAGTTCAGTTGGTAGAGCGTCAGTTTGTGGTACTGATTGTCGCGGGTTCGAGTCCCGTCATCCACCCTTTTTTATGGGCTGCTAGCTCAGCTGGTAGAGCAACAGACTCTTAATCTGTGGGTCAAAGGTTCGATTCCTTTGCAGCTCATACATTATTTATTTTATGTGGAGCTCATTTTTGAACCTTCGGAAATAGTAACTATAAAATATATTTAATATAAATTTTGCGAAAGTAGCTCAGTGGTAGAGCTCCACCTTGCCAAGGTGGATGTCGCGGGTTCAAATCCCGTCTTTCGCTAGAAAGTAAGTGATATGAACTAGACATACACACCTAATATAACTACAGTTTCATACTGTAGTTATTCTAGTATTATAAGGACTTTATTTTTTATAATGAAATTCTTTTTTAGGATTATAATAATGAAAATATTTCATTATCTAATCTATTTTTTTTACAACAACCCTTTTACTTTTATACGTTAACTTCCCTAATACCGGTCAGTTCTAATACCAAGATTCCTAATATTTAACTATTTTAACCTTTTTTTCGGGGATATTATCCTGTCTACAATTGACTATTTTCCCATTAACAAAATGGAAAACATCAAATAATTTGTAGGCAGAAAATGTATCTTCAAATTGAAATTTTTTCTATTCTTTTTCCGGTTCTT
>JAENWY010000021.1 GCA_016649775.1 Spirochaetaceae bacterium | reverse complement strand
CAAGATAATTAAGGTTTCACTTTTAACATAATCATGGTTATTATTTTATCATCTAATCAATTCAAATACAAGAAAATTACCGCTCTAATTAAAAATAAGGTCAAAATAGTCTTAAAATAAATAATTCTTGTTAGGAAAAAAGATTATCAACAACTTAATACTTTTTTAGTATTTTTTTAAAATAAGTAATTGACACATTGTACAATTTCTAGTAAATTCACTCATGTGCTTAAGCAATAGCTTATGTATGACCGGGGAGGTTCCCGAGCGGTCAAAGGGGCCAGACTGTAAATCTGTTGGCTACGCCTTCGAAGGTTCGAATCCTTCTCTCCCCATGAAACTTCTTCATTTATTTGAAGAAGTTTTTTTTAATAGATTTGTTTTTATATTTGAAAATTATTATAATTTTTAAGAATTAAAAATTGATACAATCAAAATCGATTTTTTTTCAAAATTCAATTTTAAATTCAACTAGAACTACCAAATTTTATTAAAAAATTAAATTATAAATATATGCAGAAGTGATTGACATATCAATCATTTTCTTGTAGATTCACTCATGTACTTAAGCCATTGCTTATGTATATCTGGGGAGGTTCCCGAGCGGTCAAAGGGGCCAGACTGTAAATCTGTTGGCTACGCCTTCGAAGGTTCGAATCCTTCTCTCCCCATGAAACATCTTCAATTTGAGGATGTTTTTTTTACTAAATTACAAAATAACCTATTTCCAACACAATAAAAGCATTGTAGATTTACTAAAACACTTGTTTTAATGAAAAAAAGTACATTATTATTGAAAAAAGTAATTTTTATTGTTGCTTTTTATGTTATATATGGTAAAATTAGGCATCAAATAATTGGAGGCCTAAATGACTACTAATGAAGCATTATTAGCTGAAGTAGAAGCTTATACTACAGAAAATACAAAATTTACAGAGAAAGGTGTTAAAGCTTCGGCTGCAAGAGCACGTAAATCTTTATCTGAAATTTCTAATCTATGCAAATTGCGAAGAAAAGAAATTATGGAAGAAAAGACTAATATGGCGTAAGCCTTTGAACTTACAAAAGGAGAAGAATAATATTTCTTCTCCTTTTTTATATTGTTTTATTTGTTAAACATCTATAAGAGTATAATCTACAAACCCATATTTAAAAACAACAGATTCTACAAAACACTTTCTAATGCAAAGAAGTAAATTTTCATCTAATTCAATCAAACGATTAATAAGCCTATCAAAACCATATCCGTCTAATTCTAGTTGTCCAACTTCATCAATAACTATACATTTTTTAGTTTCAAATGCACCTATTTGATTGATTAAAGAATCATAAGCTTTATCAAAAGCAAAAGGTTCTATATAAAAACGACCAATTCTCTCGTAATTATCATTAACTTTTTCACTCATCAAAACTATAGTATTACTATTATTAATATCATAAAGATAAAATGAATCCTTAGAAGGTGAAGAATAAGAAAGAAACCCTAAAAAACCATTTTTATTTTTGCTAATTAAATTTTTAGCAAAAGTAGTTTTTCCAGAATTTCTTTCAGCACTTATAATTGTTACTTTCATTTTTATTACATTAAGAAAGATTGAAGTACCTCAAAAGCCTTCATTGAATCCTCTCTGTTTATTACAAAAGTTAATTCATTTTTTGTTGAAACTATTTCAATAACATTGATTACTTCCCAAGCAAGTTTTCTAACAGCTTCATAAACAATACCAGGTGTTGCCATAAATTCTCCTGAAAATACAAGAGAAAGAGCGACTAAATCATCTTTTCTATGAAGAATTTCTTCGCCTTTAGCAATTTCATCAACTACAACTTTGTATTTTTCACTAACCGATACAGAAATTTCATGGGATCCAAGAGATACATTTAGGAAGTCACCTTTTTCTGCAGAAACTTCATTATATAATCTAGTTAATTTTGATAAAAATTTATCATTTCTGACTATATTTAAATCACAAATCTTTGTTTTCATGACAATTTCATAATCAACATTAACTTTTTTTTCAGAATTCTCTCTAATTTTTAATTCTTCACCATATCGTCTTATTGCCATAACGATGGCGCTATGTTTTACACTCTTTCCATAACTACTTTCCACTTCATCTTTAATGGAAGAGGCATAATTACTAAAAGATAAAATTCCTCTAACTAACATTTCATGAATAAAAGGTGTTTTATCTATAATTCGCTTAACACAACTACTAACTGATTCAGCCATTTGCATGCCTCCGTATATTTTGTTAATATAATCACAAATTGTAAATATTTGCAACAACTTTTATAGATTAATGAACAATTTGTTAGCTAATTTTATTAAATAAACAATTTAAAACACAATATAAAAATATTTTTAATATATTTATTTTTGTTTTTTTGTACAATAAATAATAAAGGATTAAAATATATGAATGAAAAATTAATTGGTTGCCATCTCACAAACTCTAAAGGCTACAAGAAAATGGCAGAAAATGCAATTGAAATAAATGCCTCAACATTTCAATTTTTTAGTAGAAACCCAAGAGGAACAAAAGCAAAGGATTTAAATTTAGACGATATAGCAAGTTTTAATAAAATTTGGAAAAAGCCCTTTGTTGCTCATGCTCCTTATATATTAAATCTTTGTTCATCTAAAGAAAATTTAAGAGAATTAGCCATAAGGATTATGATTGATGATATGAAAAGGTTAACTATAATTGGATGTCCTTATTATAATATTCATCCAGGCTCCCATACACAACAAGGAGAGGAAATAGGAATAACTCAAATTGCTTATGGAATTAATGAAATTCTAAAAGAAAAAGCAACTCCAATGTTTTTATTAGAGACAATGAGTGGTAAAGGAACAGAAGTTGGAAAAACATTTCAACAACTTAGAGAAATTAGAAATAATATAGATAATAAAGAAAGAGTTGGATTTCTATTAGATACTTGCCATATTTTTGATGGAGGTTATGATATTATTAATAATTTAGACAAGGTTTTAGAGGATTTTGATAAAACACTAGGAATAGATAATTTAAAAGCAATACATCTAAATGATTCTAAGAATATCCTAAATTCACACAAGGATAGACACGAGAAACTTGGAGAAGGTAATATAGGAATTGTGGCGCTTGAACATATAATTAATCATACAAATCTTAAAGATCTGCCATTTATTTTAGAAACTCCAAATGACACGATTGGATATAAAAAAGAAATTGAATTAGTTCGAAATCTAAGTAAGTAACCATATTTAGCGTTATCAATTCTTCTAATTCAATATTTATAGTAAATAATACCACTAGATTTTTTATAAACAATTTATTACATTATCTACAAACAAAGAAAAGTAGGTATGAACATGAAATGTCCAAAATGTGGAAGCAGTAAAGACAAAGTCCTTGAATCAAGACAGAATACTCAAGGCTCTAGTATAAGACGAAGACGAGAATGTCTTGAATGCGGATACAGATTTACGAGTTATGAGAAAATTGAAGAAAAAACTATCTCAGTTATAAAAAAAGATGGAAGATCTCAACAATTTGACATTAAGAAAATAGAGAGAGGAATTAGAACTGCTACAGATAAATTAAATATTAGTGAGGAAACACTTACCCAATTACTAGATAGTATTGAAGATGCTGTTGAGGAACAAGCAGGTCATGATAGACAAATCAAATCATCATCAATAGGAGAAGAAACCCTTAGACAATTATCATTAATAAATACAGTTGCTTACGTTAGATTTGCCGCAGTATACAGAGCTTTTGAAGATTTAGATCAATTTATACTAGAAATAGAAAGACTTAATGAAAATAAAAACGAGTTAACCAATAAAAATATATAAACCACAAATGTTAAATAAAGCCACATATTCCTAAATTATAAATAGGAGATGTGGCGTTTTTAGTTTAATATAATATATTAATCATGGAAATAAGTTTTTAACTCTTTCAATTTAGAAGCAAGTTCATTTTTAGAAGAAGCTTCAGCGACCAATCGTAAATAAGGTTCTGTATTGCTTTTTCTAACATTAAACCACCACGTTGGATATTCAATTCTATACCCATCAAAATCATATACTTTTTCAGCATCCGCTGCATATACATCTTTAAGAGCTTCCATAACACCATCTTTATTATTTATTTTAAAGTTAATTTCACCACTAGATTCATAATGAACAATAGTAGCCATTGCTTGGCTAAAACTTTTGCCATTTCTCTTATGATCTGCTACAACTGATAACATCATTAATGTTGCAAACATTGCACTATCACAATTATTAAAAGCATGAAAATAGTAATGACCAGCTAATTCTCCACCAAATATAGCATTTGTTTCTCTTAATTTAGCTTTTGCATTTACATGCCCTACTTTCCAAAGATCAATATCAAAACCTAACTTTGCAAGATAGTCAGTTGTAGATTTACTTGTTCTAATATCACAAACAGCAATCTTCTCTCCTTCCATATTTATCATTTTCTCGCCAAGTAATGCCATAGAATGATCTGCATTTATATATTTACCTTTTTCATCAATAAACATGACTCTATCCGCATCACCATCAAAAATAATACCTAAATCACAGTTATTTGCTATAACAGCTTCTTGCAATTGTTTACAAGTTGATGGATCTAAAGGATTAGGTTCATGATTTGGAAAAGTCCCATCCATTTCATAATTAAGATAAATATGTTTATCACCTAATAAATCTTTAGCAAGAAGAGGAGCAACACCATTACTACAATCAATTGCCAATTTAAGATTAGAAAAATCAGGTAATTCAGTTTTTAAAAAAACTAAATAAGGAGTTTTTGCATCTACTACTTTAATTGTACCTTTTTTATCATTTTCTACAGGAACAATAGGATTGTTTAAAACCATTTGTTTAAGTTCTTCAAGACCTGTTTCGCCACCTACAGGAATTGCAAATTCTCTACTAATTTTAAATCCATTATATTCTTTTGGATTATGTGATGCAGTAATTTGAACACTAGCTTTAATATGAAAATAAACAGTTGCAAAATATACCATTGGAGTTGTAGCTCTTCCAATTGATAATACATAATTCCCAGAATCCATTATACCATTTGACAAGGCTTTAAATAAAGTATCACTACTTTCTCTAATATCACGACCTACTAAAACTTCATTTGTGTTTAATAATTTAGGCAGAAAGAATCCTACCTTATATGCTAAGTCTTCAGTAATATCTTTTCCAAAAATACCACGAATATCATAAGCTTTAAATGCGCCCATAATGTTATCTCCTATTTTTTTATTATCTTGCATCAAACCATTTTCCAGTTAATGATGCCTCTAAATGTTCATTTAAATGTTCTGGAATGAGAATTTCTGATGCACAATCAAGTGCAAAGTTATCACTCATACCAGCTATATAGTCATAGATAAGTCGATTAGAATTACCTTCTAGCTCTATATATTTACACTTCATTTCTCTCAAATGAGAACCAAATCCTAGAGCAAGCATATTTTTCTCACTCTCATATCCTTCATACTCTGTTCCATAACTAATGTATAAAGATTTAAGATAATCCGCTATAAGATTTAAAAGTCTTGTAAAATATTTTCTATATCCATTTAACATAGAAGATTTATATATATTCTTGTAATTATAATCTTTCATAATTATCAAAGCTTTATAGACTTCATCACTAAAACTAATACCACAATCACTATTACTTCTGAGAATTAAATCATTTACTAAAGTATCAATTATTCTACCATTCTCATTACCTAAGATGCTTTTTACTTCATCAGGTAAATCATTTTTATCAATAAGTTTTAATCTACAAGCATCTTCCCAATCTCTTCCGACATAAGCAATAGAGTCACAAAACCTAACCACAGTTGCTTCGTAGGTTGAGGGAATTAGTCCATTTTTTGATATAATTTTTGAAAAGTCTTTAACTATAAAGGAAGGTTTTAAACTCTGTTGAATAGACTCTCCACAATGAGAAACTATTCCATCTCTAACAGCATAAGTTAAATTGAGACCTTCACCTTTTCGAGATAGAAAATCAACAACTCTTAAGGAATGAATTTCATGTTCAAAGGGCTCAAATCCATCTTTTACCATTAAATCGCTTAAAATTGATTCACCTAAATGGCCAAAAGGGGTATGACCTAAATCATGCCCCATTCCTATAGACCATGCTAACTCACTATCTAAGTTTAAACCTCTACAAACTGTAGAAGCAATAGATGCTACATGAAGACAGTGTTCCATTCTAGTACAAATGTGATCATTACTAGGGGCAAAAAAAACTTGTGTTTTATGTTTTAATCTTCTAAATGCAGAAGAATGTATAATGGCTGTCATATCTCTATAATAGGAACTTCGGACATCCTCAGTTCTATCTTTAACCCTATATTCTAATACATTTGATGAAAGTTCATTATTCAAGCCTTTTGTAATCATTCCCAAACCTTTTTAATTATGTTATCATGTTATAATCAAAATTTCCACTAAGGAGTATATGTATGAGTATATTTTTATTACAAACCTTGATTTTAATCACTTATTTCATTTCCTTTTTGATAATCTTGCTTCTTACATTTTCAAATAAAGGAATATATTGGATAATTCCTTTATTTCTAAATATATTTTTCATATTGTTGCATGCAATATTTATTATATCTCAAAATGGTGGTAATATCAGTTTTTCACAAAATGTAATTGATTTATTACCAAAATTTATATCAATGCCAACACTATTTATTAATGCTTTTGTATTTTCAATTTTATGGCTTTTATTAGTAATAACTTTTCACCATGCATTTGAAAAAAACAAAACACCGAAAGACAAAAGAAAAGAACAAATGAAGACAAATTACTATGGAGCATTATATTCAGAAAAAATTGAGAAAAGGAAATATAATAAAAAAATCAAGAGAAATACTCTTAGGAAATTATATGGTGCAAAAAAGCCCACTAGTAATATATATACTGAAGAATGGGCAAATAAATTTGATAAAGATTAAGGATATAATGTGCAAAATTACTTTTTTTGTGGGATAAAACACTGTGGAAAAACTACTCACGCTAAAATATTTGGTAAAAAAATGAATCTACCTGTATTTGATGGGGATGATTTAATATTAGAACTAATAGATACAAGTATTAGAGATTACTATAGAACTAATGGAAAAGAAGCTTTTATGAATTGTGAATATTTAAGTCTAAAAAATCTATTGGAGACAAATAGCAAATCAAAAGTAATATCTCTTGGCGGTGGAATTTGTGATAACACAAAAGCTACATTATTATTAAAGGTAAAGGGTATCATCATATATATAAAATTAAATGAAAAAACTCTTTTTAATCGTATTATAAAAGATGGTATTCCTCCATTTCTAGAAGGTAATTCTAAAGAAATATTTCATTCACTTTATCTACAAAGAGATGCATTTTATACAAATTATGCAAATATTACGATAGAGCTTGAAGAGGCTCTTATTAATGAGGCTGCAGCACAAATTGATGCAGAAATTAATAACTGGATTATAAATAATGGGACATAATAGTTTTGGAGACAAAGTTACAATAACAACATTTGGAGAATCACATGGAGCGGCAGTTGGTCTAATAATGGATGGACTTCAACCCGGCCTTCCTTTGGATTTAGATTTCATTCAAAAAGAAATGGATAGGAGAAGACCTGGTGGTAATTCTTTAGGAACCCCAAGAAAGGAAGACGACAAAATAGAAATACTTTCTGGCGTTTATGAAGGCATTATAACAGGAACACCTTTAACTATTATTGTTGAAAACACTAACCAAAAATCAAAGGACTATAGTAATATTTCTGAAGTCTTTCGACCAGGTCATGCTGATTTTACATACACCCATAAATATGGAATTAGAGATCCTCGTGGAGGAGGCAGATCCTCAGGAAGAGAAACTCTTGCAAGAGTTGCAGCTGGTGCAATTTCCAAGCTTTATTTAAATAGGGCTAATATAATTTGTGAAGCCGCAACAATTCAAATAGGAAATATTAAAGTTTCACAAAGTGAATGCAATTGGGATGAAAGAACTTCAAATGAACTCTATTGCCCTAATAATGCTAAAGCTGAGGAAATGCGAAACCTTATTAATGATTTAAGAGAAAAAGGTGATAGCATAGGAGGAATCATTGAATGTAGAATCAAAGGGCTTCCTGTGGGCCTTGGAGATCCTGTCTTTGATAAAGTTGAAGCTCTATTAGCTCATGCAATCATGAGTATTGGTGCTACAAAGGGATTTGAAATTGGTGAGGGATTCAATGCAGCCACTCTTACAGGTTCACAAAATAATGATGAGATTAATAGTGAAGGATTTATAACAAATCATGCAGGAGGAACTCTTGGTGGAATAACAAGTGGACAAGATATAATCTTTAGAGTTGCTTTTAAACCTACCCCCTCTATTTCACTTTCTCAAAAGACTATTGATAAAAATAATAATAATACAGAGATAACAATAAAAGGACGACACGACCCTTGCATATGTCCTAGAGCGGTTGTTGTAGTTGAAGCAATGAGTTCTATTGTTATTTTAAATTTAATGAAAGAAATATCCTTGGAGGATAAATAATTGAACGATACGCCCTTAATAGTACAAAGCGACAAGACTCTATTATTAGATGTACATCACCAACAGTTTGATGAGTGTAGAAATGAGATTTCAACTTTTTGCGATCTAATTAAAAGTCCAGAACATATACATACCTATGCACTATCACCAATATCACTTTGGAATGCTGCATCTTGTAATATTGATAGTCACAAAATAATTGAAATTTTAAATAGATGGACAAGATTCCCAATAGCTTCATCAATTAGTTTTTTTATTGAAGATATCTCTTCCCGTTTTGGAAAATTAGTACTAATTGAAGATAATAGAAAGAAACCTCAAAGTGATTTAAAGACTGAGACAAAAGCAGAATCTATTACATTAACAAATGATGAAATTGATAATAAATTGAATGAATATCTAAAGCAAAGAAATATTAATTCAAAACAAAAGAAAGTATTGAATAAGAAAATTCGTGAAGGTGTTGAATTAACAGAAGAAGAAACTGAATTACATCAACAATTAACAACTAATGAAATTAATCCTGTTGATGCTGATAATAAAATTCAGGGGGTACTATCTACTTTTGAAGAAACCTATCTATTAAAAATATCAGATAATCTAATTTTTAGAATCATTGAAGCAAACAGAGCATTTAACAACATTCTATTCAAGATTTCCCCTGACACTTTTGCGCTTAGAAAACTGTCTAGAGGTGATGTTAAAGTTAAATTAATAAATATGGGTTATCCGGTTGATGATAGAATTCCTTTAAAAAAAGGTATTCCTATCAAAGTATCTTTAAGAACAAAAACCCTTGAAGGTAAAGATTTTGGGATTAGAGAATACCAAAAGAAAGCTGCAGATGCTTTAATAGGACTAGGTGGTCCAGGTAGCGGATATGGTACAGTCGTTCTCCCTTGTGGTTCTGGAAAAACCGTTATTGGTATGGAAATATTAACAAGACTTGCTACAAGAACACTTATAATTACCACAAATGTTGCAGCTGTTCATCAATGGATTAATGAATTATTGGACAAAACAAATTTAACTACAGATGATATTGGCGAATATACTGGTGAAAATAAGAATGCCAAGAAAGTTACTGTTTGTACCTACCAAGTATTAACTTGGAGACCTGATAAAGTTGGAACATTTCCACATTTTGAATTATTAACAAAAGGAGAATGGGGTCTTATTATTTATGATGAGGTTCACATGCTTCCTGCCCCTGTTTTTAAAGTAACAGCGGAACTACAGTCACTCTATAGAGTAGGACTTACAGCGACCCTTGTTAGAGAAGACAATAAAGAAGATGAAGTGTTTTCTCTAGTTGGTCCTAAACGTTTTGATGTACCCTGGAGTGAATTAGAAGCTACAGGCTTTATAGCAGAAGCATATTGCTTTGAAATAAGAGTTCCCCTTCCTTTAGACATGGAAGTAAACTATGCCCTTGCTAATAAGCGAGAACAATTTAGAATGGCAAGTGAAAATCCTAGAAAACTTGAAATTGTTAAAAAGTTACTTAAAAAACATGAAGGTGAATTTATTTTAGTAATTGGACAATATTTATCTCAATTAAAAGATGTAGCAAAAGCAATTAAGGCTCCTATCATAACAGGCTCAACTGCAAATAAAAAAAGAGATGAACTTTATTCACAATTTAGAAATGGAGAATTAAAAATTCTTGTAGTATCAAAAGTTGCAAACTTTGCTATTGATTTACCTGATGCTTCTGTTGCTATTCAATTATCTGGTACATTTGGGTCAAGATCTGAAGAGGCTCAAAGACTAGGAAGAATTCTAAGACCCAAAGATATTAATAGTAACTTTTATTCTCTTGTAACACAAAATTCTACAGAAGAAGAATTCGCTCTAAATAGACAAAAATTCTTAGCAGAACAAGGATATAGATATTCAGTAGAAGTTTATCAAGAATAAGTATATAATAAGCATTAGAACTTACTATTTATTAAATTAAAAACACATAAGGAGAAGGGCTAATTTATTTGGCTGGTATTTTATGACTAAAGAAACTATTTTTTTTAAGAGATGGCTTGAAGACTTAGACAATGAAAAATTTTACTACTTTGCACGGAATTTCCTTCCTGAGGTCTCAACCCCTTATAATCAAATTGAGGTAATTGAACAACTTATTTCTTTTTTCCTAAATGATGAAAACTTCACTACAATGTTAACAACAATTGATGAGGTAGATAGTCTAATTATAGGTTTATCAGAGTTAACAGGAGGAATTAATTCTTCTAATATATTAAAATTATTAAGACCTTTCGAGAGTGAAACGAGCACAGAGGACAATAGTGTTAAATTTTATACATACTTTAATAACAATAAAAATATTGAGGAATTTAACTATGTGGAAATAATTGACCACATATCTTCTCTTGTAAAAAGAATGATATTACTATCTAATTGTGGAAAATTTATTCTAAATCCCGTATTTGGCAACGAACTAATCTTAAAAGGATCACTCCTACCATTAATGAGTGTTAACTGCACTGAAGAGTTATCAAATGAGAATTATATTTCAACTGAAGTTCTTAGAGGATATTTAAGCCTATTAAAAAATGAGCAAAAGTTAACTGCAAATCAGAAAAAAAACATGATTCCATCATTGTTTCCAACATATGAGGAAGCAGAAATCATAAAGATAAGTGAAATAATTGATAACCTTTTATTAAATTTAAATATTTTTACTCCATTTGATTCTATTGAGTATGAATTATTACAAAGTTTAATAGATTTAACAGATTTTGAATTTAATGTTTTACTTATTATTAATTCTCTTAATGATTTATTTTCTGAAACTAATAATGTTTACCTCTTTGCATCTGAATTATTATCTTATGCTATTGAAACAAAAATATTTGATCAAATTTCTTTTACTCTATTGAGTGAAGCTTTATCAACAAAATATAATATTTACATCAATAATGATTTCATTGATAAATTAGTTAAGTTATCAATATTAAATAAACATAATAATTATCTATTTATTAGCAATATTAAAAAGATTAAAAGTGAATCCAACACACTAGTTTTCGATACTGATTTAAGTGTCAGATATTTAGGAACTAGAGCAAAGGGTGATATTCTTTGGAGATTTACTAGGATATCAAGACTTGATACACAAACTATTTATCAACTTACAAAAGAAGATTTTAGAGATGCACTGGATAGTAAATTAACTAAAGAAAAAATCTATGAATTTATTATTTATCACAGTATTGCAAAAGAGAATTGTCCTGCCCTTCGCTATCTTGATTTAGTAGAACAACAATACAGTCAAATTTCGATTTATGATGGTATTATTATTCAAGGAAATGAAAGAGTTTCAACAATTTTATCATCTCACCCTGATTTGCAATCACATATCATTAAAAAACTAAGTGATAATATTTTCTTAATGCAAAGAGATAGTGAACCTTCTTGGACTAAAATTATTGAAAATTCGGGACTTCTTGTACCCCGAAGAAAAGGTGACATTATTCAAAGTGATACTTTCTTTACTAATGCTCAATGGAGAGTAAGTAAAGGCTTTCATCTAAGAGAAGAACAGACTTTCTTTATCAACAATATAATGAAAATCTGTAGTTCTATTAATGTTGAAACCAAACTTTTTTCAAATCAGCTTTCGAATAAGACCTTTTCATCTAAAAAATTAAAAATTGCTATTGAACTTCTAGACTGTAGAGCGGAAGAAAGAGAAGATTTAAAATCACGTTTACAGCTTTCTATGATAATTAACAAATCACAACTAAGTTCACCTCAAGTATTAGATTCCAATATAAGTGCAAGTGGATTTGATTATAAACGTAAAGTAAATGTATTTAAGATGGCATCTAAACAAATTGGAGCTATTGTAAAAATTGGATATATGAAACATGAATTTCTACTAATAGTTGATAAGGTTCAAACTCTTGGAAATAATGAATTTAGTGTGGAAGCTAAAAGACTGCCTACACTAGAAAAAGTTGAAATTCCAATAAATAAAATATTCTTTGTTAAAATAACAAATTATATTACAGACTAAAAAACATAGGGCTATTTATGAGTAAGTAAAAATAACTTTTCATTAGCCCTATTTTTTATTTTAAATATTTTATTAATGTATTAACTAATTCAGAATTATTTATCGGCTTAGCTATATGAGAATTCATACCAGCATTATAACAATTTCTAATATCTGTTAAAAACGCATTAGCTGTCATAGCAATTATTGGAATACTCTTTGCCCCAATTTTTTCAAGAGCTCTTATTTGTCTACTCATTTCAAGTCCATCCATATAAGGCATTTGAATATCAGTTATAATAGCATCAAATTTATCGGTTGCACTATTTTTAAATAGATCTAACCCTTCTTGACCATTATATGCTTCTACAATAGAAATACCTAATTTAGATATTAATTTATTAGCAAGTAGCATATTGATTTTATTGTCTTCAACAAGAAGAACAGTTTTGGATTCTAATCTAATATTTCTAAAGTCATTTTTATTAATATTTTTATCAATAAGTTTAATATTACATCTATTATTAGCTCTTAAAGGAGCAGAAATAATAGTTTTGGTTCCATGACCCTGAACACTTTCAATTTTTATGCTGCCACCAATTTCATCAATATGTCGCTTAGCAATAGCAAGTCCTAAGCCTGTACCTTCAACATTGTTAACAAGTTTATTATTAGATCTAAAAAATGGGTTAAATACATTTTCCAATTCATCTTCACTCATACCAATACCTTGGTCTTGCACCTCAATATAGTAAATAATTCTATTAGCTTCCGTATCAAAATGATCATATAAGTTAATAGTAATTGTTGAATTATTAGGTGAAAATTTAATTGAATTAGTTATTATATTTTCAAGAACTCTGTTAAATACAGGCTTATCAATATATACAAAAAATTTTTTAATATTCATGGTTAAAACAATATTTTGTTTTTTTTTGTAATATATAGGCTTTAATCTACTTATTAAAGCCTTCATTACATTATTAATATTCTGTAGAGTTACATTATAAACAATCTTTGAGCTTTCAATTCTACTCATATCTAAAATATTATTTATTAAATCTAACAAATGGGCAGAAGAGTTTTTTATAATAGTTAAACTTTCAATCAATTGTTCTTTATCATTTATATCTTCTAAAGCTAATTCATTCATTCCAATAATAGCATTAAGCGGTGTTCTAATATCATGAGACATAGATGATAAGAATTTAGTTTTTGAGGCATTAGCACTTTTTGCCAAATTAAGAGCATATGCTAATTCTTTATTTCTAACTTCATTTTGAATTTCAATATCAGTAATATCATCCCAAAAATCGCCATAAACACGACCTATCTCATCTAATACTACTAACCTAGATCTTTTCACATACTCAACACCCTTATCATCTTTTATTCTGTAAATTTTGTATACGGAATCATTTCCATTTAATTGCTTTTTAAAATAATTCTCTAAAGAATCTTTATCATATATATTTTGTAAAAATTGTTTCCATAAAGTAGATATAGCATCATCAACTGATAATACATGAACACCTAATGGTAATTTAAAGGTATCTGATTTATTTTTGAAGGTTAAAACTTCATCATTTGCAAAATCAATTCTTGAAAAAAGTTCATATTTTTGAGCTGCTGAGGCCTTGAGAAGTTCCTCAGTTTTAACTTCTATATCAACATCTTCGCCTGTAGCAAAACACATTAATTCTTTAGTATTTGGATTTTCAATTACTCTAATTTGAAGTTTAACTGTAATAGTTTTATCTATCGATTTAAATTTGATAATTCGCTGAGAAGTATAAATGCCTTTCTTATATTTATCAATTAATTCGTCTTTCAAATATTTATAGTATTCAACTTTTTGTCTATGACCAACTATATAATGAAAAAATTTATTTATAATTTCATCTTTTGCTATTTTTTTCAAATCCTTATTTGAACTATAGAAAGTTTGTACTTCTAGAGTTTCAAGATTAACAAAAGCATATAATAATTGATTTGTATTTCTTAGATTTTGAAAAGTTAACTCTTCTTGATATCGTTCTTCAGCTTCTTTGTAGTTTGAAATATTTCGTGAAGATCCAATTGCTGTTTTAGCTACACCTTTGGCATTTATTAATTTAGTAAGTTCACTATGATACCAGTTATGAATTTTTCCCTTACTATTAACCCTATATTCTGAAGAAGCTTGATAGGCTCCATTTCTTATAGTTTTGAACATATTTAAATAATTTTCTACATCGTCAGGATTTATTTTTTTTGTAGTATCCATCAAAGAATATCTAGTAACATTACCAGTAATAGCAGCCGGATCATCAAATATTAAAATTTCATTAGTATTGAGATCATATTCCCAAGTATCAATATCATTATTTCTTAATATTGTACCAAATCTCTGCTCTAGTTTCTTATATCTATTTAAATCAGAAATAGTTATTACAAGTTTAATTCTTTTACCATCATCATCATAAATTGTTGATATTTTAACATCACGCCAAGTATAACCAACACCTTTAAGATTCATAATAACTTCACAGTTAATATAATCTACTTCTCCACTTTTAATTTTTAAAAATGATGAACTATATAAATCTTGATAATCAGGATGAACTAATCCATGAGATATAAAATATTCAGGATAATTTGAAATAGTGTCCTCTACTCCAAGAGCATCACAACCTATTGGATTAATATGAAGTAAATTATCCCCCAAAATATATTCAAAATAAATTAGCCTTAAATGATTTAAGGCTTTATCTAATTGTTTTAAGGTTAATTGATTATTTTTTTCACCTTTGATAATTTTGGTTACATCGATAATATATCTAATATTCGCATCTATCCCTTCCCATTCAACAACCTGGATAGTAAGGGTTAAATACTTATCAATGGATTCAAAATAAATAGCATTAGTAGAATTTACAGAATTATTATAATTATTTGTACACCAAGATTTATCTTGAATAAGCTTGTAGGTATCTTCATTATTGCTTTGGTTTAATAAATTATGCCCAAAATCATTAGCTCTAATTAATTTATTAGAAGCGATATCAGTTACAAAGATTGCGCCATTAAAGCCATTAAAGATACTTTCTCTTAAAGAGGCTTCACTATCTTTAAAGTGATTAAAAACAGACATTTCTTCACTATCAAAGTCAAAAAACATTCCTAGGATGCCTACTATAGCCTCATCCTCATACAATGGAATTTTAGTGGTAGAAACATGATCTACTTTATTTTTATCTATGCTTAGTGGATAACTAGTTGAATATTTCTTGCCGCTTAATACAGATTCATCAATAAGTGTAAAAATAGTAGCAGTATCATAATCTATAATTTCAAAATCTGTTTTGTTTAAAAGTGCTTCTGATGAATCAACTTTAAGTACTTTTTGAAACTTCTGATTTACAAAAAGGTAATGACCTGTTCTGTCTTTAATAAATATAGATAAAGGTAACTCTTCTAAAATATTCTTCTGATTTAATATATCATTTAACTGAATTTTAAATTCGTTCATCAATTACTCACTTTTATAGAATTGTACTTCAAAACTAATGTTTTTCCAGAAGTAATATTAGTAAAGTATCTAATCAAATACAAAAAAGAGAACAATGTAATGACAAAAAATTTAACTAATTTTATACAAAACAACACAAAAGGTCTCTTCTATAAGGTTATAGATAATTAACCATTAAATATTTTAAGTTTAAATAAATAATCTAAAAATATAAAAATTAATGTATAAATATTATCACATATTGTTATTTTTTACTAGAAGATTAATTTATACTTTAATTTTCTAGCTAATAATTTATATATTTTTAATGTAATATTAAAAAACTTCAAGAAAAAATATTTCCTCAAAGTTTGTATTTATATTATTATTTTTTCAATAAAGATTTACTACAAAAAATAATACGAATTTGATCGTATTAAAAATTAAAGTTCTAAGTTAACCCAATGAGGATAATGATAGCCAGTAAAAGCTTCAAACTGAAGTTTACCTTGTTCTATTAACATACGTTTGCCATTATATGT
>JAENWY010000082.1 GCA_016649775.1 Spirochaetaceae bacterium | reverse complement strand
TTATCCATGATTACAGTTATTTCTACTTTATCAACTTCTTTAAGATTCACAATTCCTTCCTCTTCTTGTTGTCTTTATATTTGTTGAGTTTTCTTTTAATAAGAGGGTATAGCAATATAATGGTTCATATTAATAATTGTTAATTGCTTAATATGAACCATATTTAAAAAATAAATGCTATTTTATGAGTCTCTCTTATACTGTTATATTTGGATTTAAATACTGACCATGTTTTTTAGTATTTCCATATTGAATTGCATTTTGCGGACAACGATGAAGACATCCCATGCAAAGCACACAGTGAGATTTAATCCATATTGGTGTGTTGTCCTTTATTTTAATAGCATCAGTTGGGCATTTTTCTGCACAAATGCCACAACCATTACAAGAATCAGAAACAGTAAATTTGGTTGTAATTCTATCATTAGTGTATCCAACTTTATGAATAAGAGCTGCAAGTACATGGGGCATTTTGCCTTTAATGAAATTACCACTGACTTTGTTTGTAATTTTATCAATAACAAAATCTATTTTTGGTTCAGCGGCTTCTACTTTCTTTTGTACCTTTTTTTTATTGCTTACATCAAATAAAGGTGCAAATGAATCTGGATACTTTACGGAAAACAAGGAATCAATTGGAAGTGATTTGTTTTCCATAGATTTCTTAAGATAATAATCTGCAGCTCCTGCATTCATTCCATAAGTTACAACTGCAAAGTTATAGCCTTTACCGTCTCTAGTTAGCTTCAATTTTGTTAAGAAATCATCAACAATTGTTGGTAATGCACTAGTAAATACAGGAACAACAATACCAATATTCTCATTTTCTTTAGCATTAAAAGTTAAAGTCTGATCTTTCATACAATGATCAATTGCAATTATCTCATCACCTGTTATCTTTGAAATTCGTGATGCTACATATTTAGAATTACCTGTAGCTGAAAAATAAAATATCATAAAAAACTCCTTTAAGTAATTACTCTAATTAGGGTACCTCAAAATGTTTTGAAATTATACCGATTTTGAGGTAATGATTAAAAGTAATAATTTTAATGCTTTAATTAGCGAATTAATTAATGATATTATTCTAATTAATGAAATATTTACTTCTCAGGCAGCAAATATGGAAACTTGTATTTATATGCAAACTTAAATGTTGTAATGATATATGACATTCTCAAATATTATTTATTGAACAAATAACATAACTATTTAAGAAATAAAAATAGATCGATTGGCAATAGACCCGAAAAATTACATTAAAAGATAAATATGATTAGATAATTAATATTGATTGTGATTGTTATTATCGTAAGAGAAGTGTAAAATACTTTGGTAATAGAATTAATAGAAGTAACTTTTCTGATAATTTCAGACTCTTTTTATAAAATGAAATTTTTGTAGGTTGCTTATCTTATAGACAAATTAAAAATTTGTTTAAATAATTATAATGTTAATTTAAATAATGAGCTAATAAGAAAATCAAATGACTTTCTTATTATTTGTCTTAAGAAGAATTCAAGAGATTTTATATTGAAATTATGAAGTTATATATATCTTTAGTGAATTAATTTTTTTATTGGTTTGGATAATATTAAATTATCCATATAGCACTTAAATATTATTCTGAGATTTAGTTTTTATGAATAATAACATTTACTAGGAGAGTTTTATGAAACTGGAAGATACATTATTAGAAAGAGCACTAAAAGAATTGAAATTTATTGAAAATGAAGAGGAATTTAGAGTTAGAGATTTGTTTAGTAAAGTTTTTTGGAAAACGATTCCAGATGCAATTAAAATAAAATTAGGAGCAAATTTTTACCAAGCTATTATGAAGGATTATCCTAATATTTTAATGTTAAGAAACCCTGGTGATAAAATACCTCATAGATATAAATTATCTGAAAAAAAATAGATTTGCCCCAACATTATACCTAATTGATAAAAGATTGCAGAGATTATTGAAATATTCTTGAAATATTTTAGAAAGTGTCTAGACAAGCGTCTCACTATAATATCCAAGGTTATATTGCCTGTTTTTTCGGACGATGATATGAATTAATTATCAAAAAATAAAATATTCTTTTTTTGTTTTAATAGAAAAAAGAGAAATGTGTATTTTAAATTTGATTAGTTTTGATAATTAAATAACCTTTAATTCAAATCATATAATAAATATTTAATCTAATTTCCATACTTATTTATAATATTTCTTTTTTACGTTTTTGATTGACTTTGATTAATTAAATTGGTACATTACAAAAAAGAAATTGTTATATTATTAAAAATTGTTAATAAAAAGCAGTTGGCAAATAAAAAATAGACACTAAAATGGAGAATTTATGTGGAATACCTTCTTAGTACGTAGCAAAATTGGTGATAATAATTGTTTAAATGAATTTCTATCAAAAAATGAAATTGGCGTTGGTTATAATAGTATAGGTGATTTAAAGAATATTTCAAAACCATATTTAATAGAACAACTTAAGAAAGACATAGATGCTGAAGATGGTAGAAAAATAAATACAACACTTTCTTTTTTATGGATATTTTCCAAAGAAATGGAAATAGGCGATTATGTAATTATTCCTGATGGAGATAAACTACATGTTGGTAGAATTACTTCAAACTATAAATATGAAAAGAAAAAAGATAGTGAACTTGGACAATATTGTCACAAAAGAAGTATAAAATGGTTAGAGGAAAAGATTAATAGACATAATTTATCTAATGATTTTAGACAAGCGCTACAAAATAGAAGATCAATTGGACGATTATCACAATTTACTGATGAATTACAAGTTAGATTAAAAAATGTTAACATTAAAATATCTTCCCAACCAACATTATCCCTTATTATTGATTTAAATGATGAGCATAGAATCAAAATAAAAGGGTTACCAAATAAGTTAACAGATGATGAATTGAAACTTATATTTGCTGAAATCAGGAAACTATATATTATATAGTTTTTATTTCACAAAAGATTTTAAAGGAAATGAATTACCGGTCTAAAGGAACTTCCCGACAGATTGGCAATAGACCCGAAACTTTTTAATATTTTATAACTAATTTTAACTAAAGCAGAGATTATTGAAATTGAATTCAGTTACCTTTGCTTATTTTTTTGTGCAAAAAGGACTTTTATATCTTGGGATTTTATACTTTATAAATTTAATCCAGCCTCTAAATACTAATTATAAGACATATAGTATTAGTAAATTCTATGTATCATTGAATATTATTTTATCCATTAATTAGACATATTCCTTTTATTTAACAATACAACTTTATAAAAATCCACAAATACAATACAACTTTGATATAAATTGCTTATTTTTTGTATTGTGATATCGAAAATTTGTGCATAAGATTAGATTATATAAAAAAAGGAGAAGGAAATGAAAAAATTATTTTCAATTTTATTAATGAGTATGATTCTGTGTTCTACATTGTTCGCAAATGGATCTAAAGAAACAGCTAGTAGCTCTTTAGACACTTGGCCTCAAGAGCCAATTACAGTTATTTGTCCTTGGGCAGTTGGTGGAGTTGCAGATCTTGTTAACAGGAAAGCAGCAGTTTATGGTCAAGAATTATTAGGACAACCCGTTCTTGCAACTAATGAATTAGGTGCAGGTGGAAATGTTGCCTTAACTAATTTTCTTAAGAATAAAGCAAATGCTTATAATCTAATTTTTGGTGGAGAAGGTGCTTTCTCAATTGCTCCAAATGTAGATGGTAAAGAAGCAATTATGTTTACATATGATGATTATGTACCTGTAATGAATATGTATTCAGCAACATTTGTAATGACTGCTGATGCTAAACTAAATATCACTAATTTAGATGAATTAAAAGCTTATGGTAAAGATCATAAATGTAAAGTAGCAGTTAATGGTATTGCTGGTTCAGAGGCTTTTATTGCTAAAGCATTATTTAAAGAATTAGGTATTGAATTAACTCTAGTTAGTTACAATGGTGCAAATTTAGCATTAAATGCAGTATCTAAGGGTGAAACTGAGTTTGCTCTATCTCACCAATCACAAGCCAAAGGTGCTGTAGAAGCAGGTATTATTACTCCTGTAACTGTATTTAGTGATAAGGCTGTTAGCAATGAAGTATTTAAAGATGTTAAACCTGTAGGCGATTATGGTATTACCTCATTCTTCCCAAATACTTGTTTCTTATTAGCTAGAAAAGGTACTTCTCCTGAAGTAATTTCAAAAATTCGTAATGCATATTTAGAAATTATGCAAAAAGAAGACATGAAAAAGCTATTTTCACAGTTAATGATTGAACCATCAACTTGGACTGCTGAAGATATGAATAATCATATCGCTCATGTTACTCAAATCGTTAAAGATAACAATTAATTTAATTTAGAAATAAAGATGGCAACTTATTTTAAGTTGCTATCTTTATTTGTTACAAAAGAGGAATGAATGAAAAAGTTTTTAGATTCAGTAGATCTACTTATTGATAATACAGGAACTAAGTTAGAACGACACAATATGAATGTTCCTATTAATATTGTAGGAGCTATTCTATTTATTATTATAGCTATAGTTGGTCTTAGTCTTGTACCAAGTCAAATTAAATTAAACACAAGTTCAGCTATTACAGCAAGAACCTTTCCACTTTTAATGTTGCGCATAGTTTTAATATTTTCAGTTGTTTTGTTATTAAAAGATATAATTGCAATTATTAGAAAAAAAGACATAGAAATGAAAGAAATAAATCTTCTCGTTGAAATAAGGGCATTAATAATATTAGCGATGTTAATTTTGTTTTTAGTATTGCTACATTTTTCTAGTTTTATTGCTAGTTCAATTGTGTTTGGAATACTAATGCTTTTTTACTTTAGAAGTAGAAAACTATCTAGTTATATTATTATCTGTTCATCAGCAATTATTATTGGATTTCTATTCCAATATGTACTTAAAGTACGACTACCATAGGAGATTAAAAAATGGATTTATTTATGCAAGGAAGTTCATTATTATTTAATGTCCCAAACTTTCTATATATGAATTTAGGATTGTTTTTAGGCGTTATCTTTGGAGCTATTCCAGGATTGACTGTTATTTTATGTATAGTTTTATTTTTACCATTTACATACACACTTGGTGCTGTTGAATCATTCATGTTTTTACTTGGAATCTACTGTGCAGGGTCCTATGGCGGATCTATTTCAGCTATTCTAATTAAAACACCAGGAACACCTCATGCCGCCGCTACAATGCTTGATGGATATCCTTTAACTCAAAAGGGCCAGAGCATGAAAGCTCTTAAGATGGCTTTGAATGCTTCTACATTTGGCGGAATATTCTCCGCAGTAGTCTTATTATTCTTTGCTCCTCAAGTAGCTAAGTTTGCACAAATGATGGGCACACCTGAATATTTCTTAGTATGTGCTTTTGGTTTGACTATTATTGCAGGTGTTTCTGGCAATAACCTAATTAAAGGTATAATAGCTGGAGCATTTGGATTATTTATATCAACAATTGGTATTGATGCAATGTCTGGTGGAACAAGATTTATATTTAATAATATCAATCTATATTCAGGAATTGCACTAGTTATTTCATTAATTGGATTATTTGCACTCTCAGAGGTTTTAGCTAAAAGTGAAAAAGATGTTGTAGATACTACTGTCAATAAAGAAGCTCTTAATAAACAGAATTGTAAATTTACTAAAGAAGAGAAGAAATCAGTAAGACGACCCATGATAGTTTCAGCTATAATTGGTGTAATTATAGGAATTATTCCAGGAACCGGAGCGTCAATGGCAAGTTTCTTCAGTTATGATAGAGCTCGTGCTATGAGTAAGCATCCTGAAGAATTTGGTAAGGGTTCTCTTGAGGGTATAAGTGCTTGTGAAACAGCAAATAATGCCGTTACAGGAGCTACTTTAATACCTCTCTTAACTATGGGTATACCAGGTGATGGATCTGTTGCAATTATGCTAGGTGCATTAATGATTAATGGGTTAACTCCAGGACCTAATTTATTTTCAGAACATGGTCCCATAATGTATGCAATAATGATTGGACTTATTTTTGTAAATCTATTTATGTATTTACAAGGAAAGGTTTTAACAAGATGGTTTGCAAAAGTTATATCTGTGCCTGTAGGTTTGTTAACTCCAATTATTGTTATGTTTTGTTTTGCAGGAGCCTTCAGTGTAAATTCATCTTTATTTGATATAAAGATAACCCTAGTTTTTGCTGTTATTGCATACATAATGAGTAAGTTTGGATTTTCAACAATTCCCGTATTGCTAGGGTTAGTACTTGGAACACTAACTGAGGAAAACTTTAGACGTTCTTTAGTTTTAAGTGATGGCAAATGGGATATTTTTGTTTCTAGTCCTATATGTATAGTCTTTCTTTTTCTGATAACTATTACATTAATTCTAATTATTAGAAGTCAAATAAAAACAAATATAATAAAAGGTACAAAATAATGAAAAAACCAAATATTATTGTATATTTTTCAGATCAACAAAGAGCTGATACCTTAGGTTGTTATGGACAACCTTTAGATATAAGTCCTAATTTAGATAAACTTGCCAAAGAAGGAACTCTATTTGAAAATGCATTTTCTCCACAACCTGTTTGTGGACCTTGTAGAGCAATATTTCAAACGGGTAAATATGCCACTGATACAGGTTGTTTTAGAAATTCAATTGCATTACCTAACGATTCTAAAACTATAGCTCATTATTTAGAAAATGATGGTTATAAAACAGCTTATGTTGGTAAATGGCATTTAGCTTCTACTGGTAATTTAGAAGAGAAACCTTATCAAGATTTTCAAAAAATTGCTATTCCACAGGAATTGAGAGGTGGATATACAGGATACTGGAGAGGAAGTGATATATTAGAATTTACATCTGATGGTTATGGTGGATTTTTGTTTGATGAGAATAATAATAAGTGTGAATTTGATGGATATCGTTGTGATTGTATCACCGATTATGCATTAGATTTTCTAAAAGATTATAAAGAAGAAAGTCCCTTTATGCTTTTCCTTTCTCATATTGAACCTCATCATCAAAACGATGCATATCACTATCAAGGGCCTAAAGGAAGTGAGAAAAAATATAAGAATTTTATATTACCAACTGACTTAGAAACTTTAGGTGGAGATGCAGCTGCAGAATATCCACAATATCTTGGACAATGTAATTCCCTTGATACTAACTTAGGTAGAATTATTGAAGAGTTAAAAATTAAAGGATTATATGATAATACAGTAATTATTTACGTATCCGATCATGGTTCTCATTTTAATACTCGTAATAAAGACTCTCATTTAAATGGATATGATGATTATAAAAGAACTTGTCATGATTCAGCACTTAAAGTACCGCTAATTATAGCAGGTGGTAAATATAATGGTGGAAATGTTGTAAAACGTCTTGTTAGCACGGAATCTCTTGCTAAAACAATTTTATCTATTGCAGATATTGATGTTTCTAATAAGATGATTGGTGAAAATCTTCTTGACGAGGTTAATCATCTTAATGATAACAAGGATAATGAAATTTATGCTCAAATATCTGAGAGTAGACTAGGTAGATGTATTAGAACTGATAAATATCTATATAGTGTATATGCTCCCAATATTAATGGTGGTGAAAAAGCTAGCAGTAGTGAATATTTAGATGATTATCTTTATGATTTAGAAAAAGATCCATTTCAACTCAATAATGTCGTAGAAGATAATAGCTACAATGTTATAAAATTTAATCTTAGAGTAAAACTTATAGATTGGATTCAGAAAGTTGAACATCTTTTTGTAACAATTAACTAATTTAAAGAGGGAACTTATGCCTAAAAAATTGAAAAAAGATTTAATATATGAATATATATTAGTGTTTATTGAACAAAATAAATATAATTCAATAAAAAAAGTTCCCTCTGAAAATTACTTGTGTTCAAGATATATGGTTAGTAGAGAAACAGTTAGGGCTGCTATTAATCAACTTAGAGAGGAAGGTATACTTTATTCTATTAAGGGCTCTGGTACCTATTTTAAATCCAATGAAATAGACAATGAGATAATTAATAGCAATTGTAAATATAGAATAGCTACAATTATTCAGGGTCAAGATAAATTTGCTAATGATCAATTTATTAAGGGTTTAAAGGCCGAAATTGAAAACAAGAATATAGAACTTCGTATATTTTATACAGACAATAAATTCTCTCAAGAGAGAGAATGTCTTTTAGCTTGTTCAAAAGGGTTTGATGGAATTATAATAGATGGTGTTAAAGCAAGTTTAATGAATCCTAATCTTGATATTTATCAAAAAATTGAGCAAAAAGATATTCGTTGTATTTTTTATAACAATTACTATCCTGAAACTAACTTTCCTAAAATTATCATTGACGATAAAGGTTGTGCTGATTTATTAGTTCATCAACTAGTAGAAGAGGGGCATAAAGATATTGCAGGCATATTCTATTGTGACAACTACCAAGGAACAGAAAAATATAGAGGATTCATTCATTCACTACTTAAACATAATATTAGTATTAAAGACGATAACCTTAAGTGGTTAATTAGTGATAATATTAATGAAGAAAAAGAATTTCAGAGAATAATAAATAGATTTTTATCGACTAATAAAAGTTCTGCTATAATATGTTGTAACTTTATGATTTTAAAACATATTCAACATAAAATTAAAAATCTAAAAAAATTAGCTTGTTTTGACTATTCAAGAGATGATTGGGAAAAAGAAAATATACTTTGCTCCTTAAGTCCCTCCTATGAGGTGGGTAAAAAAGTAGGTAAGAATATGGCAAATATGCTAGACGATAGCAATTTTAAAATTCATGATTATTCTTATATCTTTAAACCAATTATTTATTATCCTCAAAAAACTGATCATTATATTAACTAAAGATTTAAAGTTTTGTAAGAAATAATAGAAAAATTAGTATAAAGTTACTATCATAGGAAAAGAATTCTTCTACAGTTGTGTTTTTAAAAACAAGAGGGATTTGAACAAAAGGCTTAACTATTATTCATATCAAAAGGTTTACGTTCTATAGTGAACTCTTAAAAAGAAAAAATACAACTTGAATAGTATTATATTAAATCGTCTT
>JAENWY010000122.1 GCA_016649775.1 Spirochaetaceae bacterium | reverse complement strand
ATGGGTGTGTTCCCTTATTAAAAGAGCAAAATAGTCAAAGCTAAATAAGCCAAAACTCATTCGACGTCGATTCTTGATCCATGTGTTAAGACCTTCTATTCGTCCTGATAAAACATGATAGGTGCTTCTACTTATTATCCCCACCCATCTCTTTCTGATCATCTTAGTAAAGTAAGTTACCTGCCTTATGTGTGCTGCATCAGCCTCGTCTAACCAATGCATTCCTGCAACTCCCGACAATTTGACTACAGACCCGAATTAAATAAAATAGATCATGGTGGTAGTACTAAGTTTTTGGACGAATATTTAGGAATAAAAAAATTGAAGAAATATATTCTGATAAAACAATATTAGAAAAACGAGATATTTTGTTAAAGCTTTTAGGCATTATTGAGAAGATAGTCACTTATAAGGATGTAAAAAATAAACTATATCCTAATTTTGTTTATGAAGAAAAAGTAGACATAAAAAGAAGAATCTATCCAAAATACTTAAAGGAAGAAATTGATCGCAGAAATGAGAAAAATTCTAATACATCGCAACTGGTTATAGAAGACATTCAATTTTAAAAAAAACTGAAATTTGAGATTACCACTTATTTATCATAAACATAGCCTAATTTTCAAATGTCTTTTATTATTTACTTGACTTTTATTCCTATTGTAACTATATATGTTACATAGAGTACAACAAATAAAGTTACAATTTATTTTCTTTTCTATAAAGGGGCCTTTTATGAACGAAAAAAATGAATTCGGTGAACAATTATATATTCCAAATACAGACTCTTGTAAAATTGCTTGTAATATACAACCAAAACAAGAATTACAAATTCAAAAAGAAGAGGAAAAAGAAGAAGACAAACCGCATTTAATCAGTGTTGAAGAATTAACTAGTAGCTATAGAGAAAGTCAAACAATCTCCACTACGTTTACAGGTACAACCTTTTTAAATGATGATTCTCTTACTCGTCAGGCAGGAAGATATGCTTTAGCTAATGGAAAAAAGAAAAAATTAGTTAACCGTGTATTTAATGCAATGTTTAATGAAGGAAAAGATACTAATGATATTTCTACAATTCTTGATCTAGCTGAAGATGTAGGCCTTGATAAGAATAAACTAGCTAAAGAATTACGCCCAAGGGATAATAGTGATGAGAACTAATACTAGATATACTGAAGCAATTCAAATATTATGTTATATAGCAATAAAACAAAGTAACTTACCAACCTCTGATAAAATAGCAAAAAGCATTAATACTAATGCTGTTGTTGTTAGAAGAATATTTAAAATGTTAAAGGATGCAGAACTTATAAATATTAAAAGAGGTTATGGCGGTTGTAGTTTAAAAAAAGAGACCAATGAAATTACTTTATTAGATGTATATAAAGCAGTTGAAACTGCTGAAAATCGACAAATTTTTAAATTTCATGAAGGCCTTAGTGCCTCTTGTGTAATAGGTTCTAAAATTGAAGAAATACTTAAAGAACCATTTCAAGAAGCACAAATAGCACTAGAAGAAAAATTAAATAATGTAACATTAGAAAATGTTATTTTTAATATCGAAAAGCAAATAATAAGTTAGGAGAAAACTCATGAATGAAGCGTATAATAATATAATAACTAGAAGATCAATTAGAAATTTTACTGGTGAAATAGTTAGCAAAGAAATAATTGATTTAATTTTAGAGGCAGGTTTAGCAGCCCCTAGTGCTGTTAATAAACAACCCTGGGAAATATTAGTAGTCGAAGATAGAGAGATTCTAGATACAATAGCTAATTTAGAAGGCTTTTACACTAAGATGACAAAAAAAGCATCAGCTGCAATTGTTGTTTGTGGTAACACAGAAAAGACTCTGCCTGGATTAGCTCAAATCTATTGGGTTCAAGATACCAGTGCAATGACTGAAAATATCCTTCTAGCTTCTCATGCATTAGGAATAGGAGCTGTTTGGACTGGAGTTTACCCTTCAGTTGATAGAGTTAAAAAAGTATCCGAGTTATTAGATTTACCGTCCCATATTATTCCATTAAATATTATTCCAATAGGAGTTATTAGTAATGAAAATACTTTTGCCAAAGAAATTGATAAATCTTGTATACATTATGGCAAATGGACAAAATAATAATTAGGTCTACTACATGATTATAAAATTCGAATACTAAGAAATTCCTCAACTACTATTTTTATGTAGGTGAGGTATTCTATTATAAAAAATCATGTCATAAAGGCTTTAAAAAGGAAATAGTTATGAATGAAACTTTAAATACTATATTTAATCGTAGAAGCTTTAGAAAATATAGTGATAGAAAAATCGACAAAAAAACTATCGATTTATTAATAAAAGCAGGATTATCTGCTCCATCTAATGTTAACAAAATGACTTGGGAATTCATAATCATTGATGATAAAAAAATTCTTGAAAAAATAGCAACTGTAACTCTATATGGAAAAATGACAAAAGATGCTCCAATTGCAATTGTTGTATGTGGTAATTTAGACAGAGCACTGCCTGGTGAAGGCGCAGATTTTTGGGTACAAGATTGTAGTGCAGCAACTGAAAATATTTTATTAGCTGCTCATTCCTTAGGTTTAGGAGCTGTTTGGACAGGTGTCTATCCAACAGTAGATAGAATTAGAAATGTTTCAAAAGCAATTGGCAATGTTCCCTTAAATATTATACCCCTAGCACTAATTCCAATTGGATACCCTATTGATGAGGAAATACTAAGTGAAAAGCAACTTCCAACTGATCGTGTGCATTATAATGGATTTTAATCCACTTAAAGATTAGCGAATAAAAAAGATACTTTAATTAGTATCTTTTTTTAGCACTATAGTCTAACAAGAATTTCAAAGCCTATGCCTATTAGGACAAGACCACCAAATAGTTCAGCATGTTTAAACTTATATCCAATGGAACAACCTATAAGGGTTCCTATATAGCTTAAAATGAAAGTTACAATACCTATTACTATAATACTAAGATAAATATTAACCTTTATTAAAGAGAATGAAAAACCAACACTTAGTGCATCAATACTAGTTGCTATTGCTAACAACAAAATACGACTAAATTTAGTAGTCATACTAGGTTCTATTTCACACGTGCCATCATTTAAGACATCTGATCCTGATAATTTCTTATACCATTCACGAATCATATTTAAACCAATTAAACCTAAAAGAATAAAGGCAACAATATTATTATAATTGTAAAGTTTGGAGCTAAAAAGATTTCCTAAGAAATAACCAAGCAAGGGCATTATAGCCTGAAACAGTCCAAACATAGTTGCGACTTGTAATGCAACTTTTTTTCTATTGTGTTTACCATGTATTCCTAAAGATATAGAAACACTGAAGGCATCCATGGCCAAAGCTACTGCAATAATTAGTATTGTTATTAAATTCATTTTTTATATCCATTTTTATTAGTTTTCGTAGTATAAATTTATTCTTAAATAAATAGTAGTACTTTTAACAATCTAAGCAGATAGTACAAACAAACTTCCTGCATTATTTAATAAATATAAAGAATTTTTGTTAAGAATTTATAATGTTTTGTATTTAATTTTATAATTCGCCTTTTTCAAATTTCTCAAAAACTTCTCTAAATACCTCAGGAGGTTGAGCTCCTGTGATTCTAACTTTATTATTTATAATGAAAGTAGGAACACTGGTGATTTGATTTTTAGTACAGTAATATTGGTTATCTAAAAGAGTATTTTTATATCTAGGTTCTGCAAGTACTTTATCAACTTCATCAGAGTTAATACCAATAATACTAGCTAACATTTTTAAATCTTTATCAAGTCCTATATTGATTTTATCTACAAACATTGCTTTGTACATAACATCATTATACTGATCACCCTTTCCAACTTCTTTTGCATACTCTGCAAGTCTTAAGGCTTTATTAGAGTTAACTACAGTCTCTAAATCAGCTATATCTACACCAAATTTTTTACCATAATCTTTTATTTGTTTACCCATATTCTCTATGTTGCTTAGACCAAAATAATCTTTAGCACTAATACCCTCTTCGGGAGCATCAGAGTGAATTTCAAAAGCTTTAAATGTAAATTCTGTATCATAATCAGGTGTTACTGTATCAAGTATAGATTTTCCAATGTAGCAAAAAGGACATTGAAAATCAGAATACATTTGTATATCAAATTTCATATATATTACCTCTATAATCTATTTTCTGTTTTTATTGTATATACAATATAATCATATAAGATATAAACGTCTAGTTAATAACTCAAACAATATCTAAGATGTAACTAAAAAGCACAGATATTAAATAATTAAATAACTATAGCAATAAATTGATAAATTATTTGCCCCTCTACCACATTAATATTTTATCTAAGAAATTTTTAACAATAGGCTCTTTTGGATGTTCAAAAATTTCTCTACTTTTACCCACCTCAATTAGTCTAGCACCTTGTGAGAGAACTGTTTCTGATAAAAAACCCGTCTTTTCACAGGCTAACTTTGCAAAGCCCATCTCATGAGTAACAATGATGAAGTTTAATCCCTCATCTTTTAATTCATTAATCATATCTAATACTTCAACTGTATATTCAGGATCTAATGCCGAAGTTGGTTCATCTAAAAACAACAAATTAGGACGTGGTGCTACTGCTCTAGCTATGGCAATACGTTGTTGCTGACCACCTGATAATTCAGAGGGTTTCTTATAAGCATCTTTTAATAGACCAAATCTGTCTAATAATTCCTCAGCTCTCTCAAGAGCTTCCGTATGGGTATACTTATGAACTTTTTCTAAAGGAATTGTTATATTTTCAAGACCTGTCCAGTGCTTAAAAAGACCGTTTTGTTGAAATACAAAACCAGTTTTTTTACACTCGATAAAGAACTCACCTTCTGTTGGCTTTATCAAACCAGCTAAGATTCTAAGTAATGTTGATTTACCACCACCAGATGGACCGATTAAAGAAAGAGTTGAAATATCATCATCAAAATCAACATGTGATAATACTTTCTTCATTTTCCCTTCAGGCGTAACAAAACTGTGTGATAAATCTTTTATTGTAATTCTCATATTATATCCAACCTAAGTTTCAAAACTAAATTGTTTCTCAAATATCTTACCTACAATTGCCAATGGAATTGTTAAACAAAGATAGAGAACACCCAAAAACAAATAACTTTCGAATAATCTAAAGTTTAGTGCAGATATTTCTCTAATGGTTTGAGTTAATTCAATAACGGCTATTATTGATAATAGTGAGGAATCTTTAATAATTGAAGAAAATTGTCCAACTAAAGCTGGTAATATTCTAGCAATTAACTGAGGAATTATTACTAATTTAATTGTCTGACTTTTTGTAAATCCAACGGCTCTAGCAGCTTCTACTTGTGTAGGGGCTAAACCTTGTATGCCAGCTCTAATAATCTCAGCTATATAAGCACCTTCAAAGACCGATAAAATAAGAACTCCAGAAACGAATCTATTATTAACGCCCCATGCAGTTCCTATAATATAATAAAATAAATAGATTTGCATTATTAGAGGAGTTCCTCTAATAAAGTTAATATAGATTGAGGAAATATATTTTAAAAATAGTATTTTACCATTTTGCCAAAGCGCAGCAATAATACCTATAAAAAGACTTAATACAAAGCCTATTAAACTAAGTGCTACGGTCATTAAAAAACCTTGCAAAATCCTAGATTTAAATTGAATAATAAATGAAAAATCAAAGCTAACTCCTAGCCTTAGTACGGAAATCCATACTAGAGCTAGAACTAACAATGAGGCTAATAAAGCATTAACAACTTTTTTAATTAATTGAGATCGAAGAACCATTTAAAACCTAAATCCTTAAAAGCTTTCTTTTCATCTGCTAAATATTTATCTGATAATTTATCAAAACCACCTTCAGCAGTAAACTTTGGTATAAATGTATTTAATTGGTTTAGTAATTCAGTATTACCCTTTTTAACCGCTACACCCCACATCTCATTATCTTGGAAAGGTACAAATATAGCACGCGTTGTATCTTGGTGTCTTTGCCAGTTTCTATAAATTGTTAATTGATCATAGAAGAATCCATCAGCTTTACCTTGAGCAACTTCTATAACACAAGCGCTCTCATCAGCTAATGTAATAATCTCAGCTTTATCCATCTGAGCTTTAGCATAAATAAATCCAGTTGAACCTGCTTTTACAGCAATTCTCATTCCAGGTTGATTTAAATCTTCAACACTATTTATAGTTGAATCTTTATTAACTAAAATACCTAATAGTGAATTAGCATAAGGTACTGAGAAATCAACAACTTGCTTTCTTCCTTCAGTAATAGTCATACTGCTTACAATCATATCAACTTTGCCAGTTTGAAGAGATGGAATTAATCCTTCCCAAGCTGTGTTAACAATTTTAACTTCACGACCTATTGATTGGCCAAAAGCTTTGGCAAAATCTACACTAATTCCTGAAGGATTTCCTGCATCATCTTTTGTTTCAAATGGAGGATAAGCTAATTCCATAGCAACTATAAGAGGTTTACTCTTTTCTGTTACCTGAGAAGTCTCTGTCTTCTGAGTAGTAGCACTCTCAGCCGTTTCAGTAGTCTTCTTTGTATCACTCTTAGCACAACCTGCTAGAAGTGCAACACAAAGTAGAAGTACTCCAGTAAGAGTTATTTTTACAACACTCTTTCTAGATTTGATTATATTTTTCATATAATACCTCACTTATTTTAATCAGTATGTTAATATTTAACACATAATTTTTCATTTTTATTTATCTAATAAGATAAATTCTTTTACTATTTATGCCTTTATTTTCTATATTAAAAGATTAGATTTCTATGGAATCAATTAAATAAACACGTTTTATTAATTAATAATTATAATCAGTGCTTGAATATAGTCTAAATCAATAAGGAGTTTTTTTCTATACTTTTAGATACAATAATATTATATTCATATAAAAACAGTATGATAT
>JAENWY010000193.1 GCA_016649775.1 Spirochaetaceae bacterium | reverse complement strand
TATTAAACTATACGCAATAAGTGTCAATAAAATAAATCTAAATTTATTATTTTTTTAATATCAAAAACTAATAAAATGTAAATTTATTTATAAAATTTCACGAAAAAGATTTCTTAACTCTTATAGTATAAATATTTAAAAAATATTCATTTAATTTAATTACATTTAACTATTTTTAATAATGGAAAAGTTTTTAATGTATTTTAAATTTTTTTTGTAAAATTAACATAAAAATTCACTTTCAAAAAGAAAGTTTTGATTAAAGACTTAATATATTTACAAAAAACGGAACAATAAAATGATAAATAAAACATTAAAATTAGTCTCTAAAATTACTACAATATTATTTATATATATTGATTGAATTTATTTAGACTAACTAATAATTTTTAAGTAAAATATTTAAAGCAAATAAGTCTTAGAACAAAATATAAAAAAACTACATATTACAATCTAAAAAATTCAAAATTCTTTTTAGAAACAATTATAACTCAATTTTTTATATTATAGTTAGAAAGAAGACTTAACAGTATCAACCCACGAAGAAGCTGTGTCTGCAAAAGGATCGACAAAGGTATCACTAGCCCCTGAACTACCATTTTGACTAATTGATTCTTCAAATCCCGTTTGGTCAAATACTTGCTGTGATTTCTCAAAGAAAGTATTTTCATCAATTACATCCTTAATGCCTAAGAATAACATTTTTGAATACTCTTGAGCAATTTCGGTTCCAAATATATCATAAATCTTATTGTTTTTTGTATCTGCAGTAGTATTGAGAAGTTCATCATTAAAAGAAAATGCGGTATCATCAATATTTTCAATTTGATAATCTTCTATTTCAATAACTTTACCAACGTAATCTTTATTTTCAGGAATTTCAAAACTCAAACCAAACCATTTTTTTCCAACTTTCAAGTCAAAAACATAATATCCTGGTTTAACATCATTCAAAATCCACGTACCATTTGAATCTGTAAACAGATACAAATCAGCTTTTATTTGTAAATAATATTTACCAGCGTCATCAACTTCTCTACTATAAACAGGTGCAGAATATTGACTAAGTGCTTTCCCATCAACATTTTTTAATATACCAGAAACAGTATAGGTTGTTGGAATATCAATTATCTTAGTAAAACTAGATCTTGAATTTGTATTTAATTCATAAGAAAAAGTTCCACCAGAACTAAATATTGAACCAGTATGACCATAAACAACCAAATTATTTTTTGAATTTGCAACTAAATCTGTATAAACCGAGACTCCAAACAAACTTTTTAAAATATTTGGTGTTGAATCATTGGTTTGACTGATTGATATATCAGTTGAAGCTAACTTGCCTATTGGTTTAATTAATAAGAAATTATTTGAAGTTTTAGAACTAATTGCAAATAATCCATTAGCAAAATAAAGGTTAGAAGTCAAACCAAAATTTGTAGTAAACTCTTGGAAGTCTCCAGCAACAGATTGACTTAAAGAAAAATTACTTAACTCACCAGAGTGGGACCAAGAACCAGTATAAGAAGGTAACTCATCATTTAAATACTGAATATTAGCTATTGATAGCTGAATAGAATCTCTTTCACTTGCGCTAAGACTAACTCCAACGCTACTGTTACCAGTGTTGCTAAAGGATGTTGAAGTAGATAAATTATTCCTTAAAGTATAATTTAATGATAACTGTAGTGAGAATATTGCATCACTATCATAATTTTTACTAGCCGAGAAACTACTAACAAAGGAAATACCATTACTTGGGGAATATGTCATTCCTAAAGAAGAAGTAGTATTTACTCCGTATTGACTGCCTATAAAACTTAATGAAGAATTTATTGGAGGTAAATTAAATATATTAAAGGTATAACCAAACCCTAAACCAATTGTTAAAGGAGAACTAAGTGAATAATCAGGGGTAGTGTACACAGGAGCAGTTAAACTTAAGCTTGAACTAATAACACCTATTTGAGTATCAAAAGCATGAGAGACAGCAATTTTTAAGCTAGGAGTTAAACCCACTGCAGCATAAGTAGCTAAAGATCCATAATAAGTGCCTTGCATAGTAGCTAATATTCCATTAAATGATAATTCCATTATTTCAGGAGCCATAGCTAATGAAGTTTCTAAAGTGAAATTTCCTGTAACGCCCATATTAAACAAATACATCATTTCAAATTCATTTAAATTATATTGATACCAAACACCATCAAAGTATGGAAGAGCTAATAGGGAATTCGTAGAATTAATAATTTCTGTTTTATTAATAGATCCACTTAAACTCCAAGTATAATCACCTTTGGCAACTAATTCAGAATCATATGCAACATTAAATTCATCTTTAATATCTTCAAGCGCTTCATTATCATAGTTAATTTCAAACAATACTTTGTTGCCACCGTCTTTAAAATTAAAATCTATAAATTTATATTCACCAGCTTTTACAGGCTGAGACAATAGGACTTCACCATTCAACACAATAGTAAGCAAGGCATCATCAATAATCTTATAGGATTTACTAAACTGATTGTTTAATGCAGTTTGTAAACCAGTTCCATAAGATTTTTCTAATACAAATCCTATTGGGGTACCTGAAGATAAAAGATTTCCTCCAACTTGTCCAAATGTTAAAGTAATATTTTTGTCATAAAATAAGTATGCACCACTCCAACTACCAAAATTAAAAGTAAAGGGATCAGCGATTGCTCCAAAAGTATATGATAAACTGTCAGAGAAATTAAATTCTAACTTACCAATTTGTAAGGAATTACTCATGTATAAGTTAGTTGTTAATGGATTTAATGAAGAATATATTGAACCATAAGAATAACTACTATTTAGATTAATTGAGGAAACAAGAGAAACAAAAGCAGGTTTGATTAACTCAGCATCATTAATACCATATTGATTATTCTTTGATGCAACTGTTGCTTTATCTACTTTACTAACTGGAACAACAATTAATGGTATATCTGCTAAGGAGAATTTTAGATAAACAGCAAATTGGTTTATATCAATACTTGCATCAACTCCTCTATAAATTAACTCATCAATAGAAATTAAGTCCTTTGTATCTTTGAAAATTCTATTAAAGGAGTTAGTACCTAATCTAGAAGATAAAAAGGGCTTTAACTCTCCTACACTTATGGAATATTTTCCACCACTAAATTCAACTTTAATTTCACCTACTTGAGTATCACTAATAAACAATGACAAATAATAAGATCCATCAGGATATAAATTTTCGGGAGTAGCACTCCCTGCTACATAGAAATCATCAAAGAAACTATTATCTTTAACACTTAATTGACTAGAGGTATCAGGATTAAACATATTATATTCTTCCTGAGTTTGAATTAAAGGATCAAACAATGTAGGTGGCAACAATTCAGGACTGACCACATCAGCAGACCCTAAATCTTTAACAAAATTAGTGTTTTCATGTATAGTAGAAGATTCATTAATTATAATTTCAGCAGTTTGATTGGGTACAGAGGATATCTCTATTACTTCTTTTAAACCATCTGGTATAATATTGTTTTCAATAGTTACAGGAGTATTTTCAGAAACTTTTTGAGAAGTCTCAATTAATTGAACAGGAGATTCAACATTTTTATAATCTTTATTAATTTCATTAATAGCATAAGTATATTCACTATCTTGATTATCTAATAAATCTAAAGAGGCATAGTAACGTTGAAGGTTAACATTAATGTTATTATCCTCGTTATTTGTTAGTTGATAAGTTTTTTTAATTGGATTTATATTATTTTCTATTTTTATAGTACCATTATTGTTAAAAAATATAAAATTAAATATATAAATAAGCATAAAAACAAGTACACTTACTAGAAATGTTGCTATTCTTATTTTAAATTTTCCAATATGAGCCTTACTTCTCAAACTTTGCTCCTCAACAATTAACAATAATTAAAGTTTTTGGCTCTGTCTATGACATCTAGGTTCTTTGGTTAAAAAGGAATATCTTCATAGGCATTCTTGCCAAAGTGAATTCTAGGTTACCTCAATGAGGACAAATAGAAGGTTTGTCAACTTTTTTATCATTTGTTATATCTTTCTTAGTTTGTCTTTTTTTTATTCTGAAAAATAATCAATAATGATTGAATACTCCTACTCATTTAATTCATCTAATCCTGTAATTACAGGGTTTATATCTAAATATATTTGCTTCTTAGTTAATATTAATGTTTAGTTAAATTTCATTTCAAAATAATAACATAATTAGGGGGGAATTAACTATTTAATCCTAGATGTCATAGACAGAGCCAAGATCTTTAATATTATTTGAATTTGTTTTTAATTCCCAATAAATTATTCAATATTAATGAAATAGATAAATTCATTTAATAAAATCTTTATTGTAAATATTTATCG
>JAENWY010000019.1 GCA_016649775.1 Spirochaetaceae bacterium | reverse complement strand
TACTTTTCAGTTGTCCACATATATGAGACATAGTAGATTGTATCTACCGTGTTTTTGATGTTCCCTATTATTGATTACTTTATTTACTAAGTATTTCTTTTGCTTCTTCAATAATTAGTTGTGTTCTAAGTGGTGCATCACCAACATATTCATTAGCATTAAGAAGACTAAGAGCAGTTTCCTTACTAAGGTACTTTAATACTCTCTCATCACTCGTAAGGCTTTGAGCTAGATTATTTACTTCTCCTTCTTGAACTTCAGCCCAGGCTTTAAGAGAATGCTCCCTGATTACTTCATGCATATCCTGTCTATTTGCTCCATGTTTACCAAGTTGCATTAATAGTTTTTCTGTTGCTGCAAAAACGCCATAATTATTCATGTTCTTTTTTATAGCACTCATATGAATGTTCATACCAGATATTACTTTGGCAGCAGTCTTCAATACTTCATCCATTGCTAGGAAAGTTTCAGGAAGTACAATTCTTCTATTTGCACTATCATCAAGAGTTCTCTCTAATAAAGTAGATGCTGCATTTTGATATGCAGTATTTGGTTGAGATGAAATAAATCTACATAAACTATCTATCTTTTCACTATTAATTGGATTTCTTTTAAAAGGCATTGCAGATGATCCAACTTGCTTTTTACCGAAAGGCTCTGACCATTCACCGATAGGTGGAGATTGTAATAATCTGAAATCAATAAAGAATTTATAAAGGGTACAGGAAAGAGAAGAAATAGCATTAACAACTCTATAATCTTGCTTTCTTGTATAAACTTGAGTAGAAGCACTGAAGGCTTTAAGATTAAGTGTATCCATTACTATTTGTTCCATTTCAAAAGGACTCATTGATGTTCCTTCAAGTAGTTCAAAATAACTAGCAGCCGTTCCAACCGCTCCTTTCATTCCTTTACCACGAATATTATCTCTAACATTTTCCAATTCTTTAATATCATCAATAAGGTCTTGAGCTGTTTGAGCAAATCTATAACCAACTGTAGTAGGTTCTGCAGGTTGAATATGAGTAAATGCCATGCAAGGTAAATCTTTATATTGTTCCATTTTTTCAATATAAAGGACAAGAAGGGCTTTTGCTTTTTTGATAATTATATCTAATGCTTCCTTTAGTCTAATTGCATCCATATTATCTAAAATATCCATACTAGTTGCACCAAGATGGATAATTGAACCTGCTTCAGGACATTGTTCTGCATAGGTTTTGATTTCAGCCATTAAATCATGGTGAATTTCATTTTCAATTTCTGTTGCTCTATCTACGTCAATATCATCTTTGTGCTCAATTAATTGTTTTACTTGAATCTCTGTTACTAAGCCTGCTTTCATTTGAGCAGTTGCAAGAGCAATCCAAACTTGTCTAAGTAGTTTTCTTTTGTGAGTTTCACTGTAAATAGATTTCATTTCATCAGTGCCATATCTCCAAGTGAAAGGAGATAAATAAGTCTCATGAGTAAAGGTAGTCATAGAATAATGTCCTTAAATGTAATGTTTCACAATCTTTAATGTGAGTGTTTTAACTTTATTGTATAAGCAAAATATAATCAATAATTATTGTAAATCGCTGTTGTGTAAAACGCAATAATTCACTTGATTTTTATCAAAAATCTCAATTGAATAAATTATAAAATATTTTGTGTGTTAAAAGAATAAAAAAAACCCTCAGAATTAACTGAGGGCCTTTGAATTCTAAATTATAGAATAATAATTTGATCTCTTTCAGGTCCAACAGAAATGAACTTAATAGGAGCACCAACTAGTTTTCCTATTTCAATAACATACTCTTGAGCTTTAAGAGGTAATTGATCCCAAGTACGAGCATTAGAAGTATCACTCATCCAACCATCAAATTCTTTGTAAATTGGTTTTGCTCTTTCTTGAAGAGCTGTTTCAGGAAGGGTTTTAACAATCTCACCATCAATATCGTATGCAACACAAACTTTAATCTTTTCAAATGTATCTAAGATATCCATTTTTGTAACTGCAAGACCAGTGAAACCATTAATCCAACAAGAATAATCAGCAGCTACAGCATCAAACCAACCTGTTCTACGAGGACGACCTGTTGTAGCACCATATTCATGACCTAAATCTCTAAGTTTATCACCTTCTGGACCAAAATCTTCACTCATGAATGGACCACCACCAACGCTTGTTGCGTAAGCTTTAATAACACCATAAATGTTGCTAATTCTTCTTGGTGAAATACCAACACCACTACAAGTACCACCAGCTGTTGGATTACTACTTGTGGTGTAAGGATAAATACCCCAGTCAAGATCTCTCATGATACCAAGTTGACCTTCAAGAAGGATTTCCTTGTTTTCATTATAAGCAGCTCTTACTACAGGAACACTATCAATAATTTTTGAACCATATTCAGCTTTCCATTTAGCACAAAGTTCCATCATATCTTCAATTTTAACTTCTTCTAAACCGAAGTATGATAATTCTCTGTTCTTTCTAGGAAGAAGCATTTCTAATCTTGTTTTAAGTCTAGATTCATCAAGAAGATCAACGGCTCTAATACCAGATCTTGCAGCTTTATCGCTATAACAAGGTCCAATACCTTTTTTAGTTGTACCAATTTTCCACTCTCCAGATTTAGATGCTTCTTCAGCGCCATCTAGCATTTGGTGGAAAGGCATAATAATATGAGCTCTTTTATCAATAAAAAGATTTGAGGTATCAACACCAGCTTTTTTAATTTCCTCTAACTCTACAGTCATAGTGTTAAAGTTAACAACTGTACCAGCTCCAACGATATTAATTGTGTTTGGGTTGAAAATGCCTGAAGGAATAATATGTAGGGCAAATTTACCTTTATCATTAATAACTGTGTGGCCTGCATTATCACCACCTTGGTAACGAATACACATATCAGCTTTAACTGCTAAATAGTCTACAATTCTACCTTTACCTTCATCACCCCATTGGGCTCCAACAATAGCACTAATACTCATTATTTACTCCTTGAGGCTTGTCTTTCTAACATAGCCTTCTCTAATTTCGTGTGTTCCTCGATATCATCTGCATCCCAAGGATATTTAATCCATAAATCTCCAATTTCTTGAGCAGGATAGTATCTTTTAATTTCAGGTGGAAAATTAACATCTTTTTCTTTAAGTTTATTTTGAAGTACTAAAACAGCAATCTCTTCTGGTTTGTATTTTAATAATTCACCAACACAATAAGCTAGAGTTGCACGTGTATCATCAACTTCATCAATTAATAATACTTTTTTACCTCTAATTTGCTCTTGTACTTCATCTATCCATTGAATTTTTGTAGGATAGTTTTTGTGTTTCTTATCAACACCGTAGTAGGATATACCAACTGCATAAATTGGTCTATTTATAAAGGTTTTCATTATTCTAGCTGGTATAAATCCGCCAGATCCAATTGCAACAATCACATCAGGATTAAAGGAGCTATCGATTAGCTTTTGAGCTAAACCTTTTACTAAGTTATGAACAGTGTTATAACTAACATAATATTTCTCGTCTTTCATAATATACCTTTATTTTTTATATAATATTTATTCTGTTTGGGGATACATTTCTGCAATGTAGGGAAGTGTTCTATGTTTCTCATTATAATCAAGGCCATAGCCAACTACCCAAACATCAGGAATTGTAAAGCCAATGTAATCAAGTTCAACTGGGAATGTATGTCTTTCAGGTTTATCAAGTAAAACAATAGTCTTTACGCTTAAAGTTTTTCTGGATTTAAAGTTTCTAATTAAGTAATCAAGAGTTGTACCGGAGTCTAAAATGTCTTCAATAATTAAAACATGTTTTCCTTCCAAATTTTCTCTAGTATCCATTAATAAACGGACATTACCTGTGCTATTCGATCCTGAATAAGAAGATAAAGCTATAAAGTCAACAATGTGTGGTATTGTTAATTTTCTGCAAAGATCTGCGGTAAAAATAAAAGAGCCCTTGAGTACTCCAACGAGTATAAGGGGCCCTTTGATGTTAGCGTAGGCTTTATTAATCTCACGGGCTAATTCGTCCGTTCTTCTTGAAATTGTATCAGCATCGATTAATACTCGTGCTAAGTCTTTGGTTAAAGCTGGAATAGCTAGTGAAGATTCCATATTTCCTCCATAAGATAATCAATGCTTAAAGTAATACATTATATAATATAAATAGTCAATTAAATATGGCTTAACTCTTTTCGTAAAATTTTAGGAAGACTAATAGGATACCCCTTATTAATTTATATAAGAGTTTTTGGTTTTTTCTTAAAAAAAAGATTATTTTAATACTAAATATTAACTAGAAATATAAAAATATTTAGATATTTATGTAACCACTAGTATATGAAGTGGTTTACGAAATAAGAAATAAGGTTGAATATTATTTTTTTTTGTTAGTACTATATAAAAAATATAATATATATTATATTACTAGTTGAGGTGAGTCACTAAAACTCCTTCATTGCAGGATTGTGTATACGATCCGAAATATACTTTAAACTAAACATTATAAGTTGCAAGGGGCTTTTTATGACAGATACTCAAAGTCTGGAAGCTTTACACTTGATGCTCAAATCACGTATTTTTGAACAACATATTGTAAAACTATTTGCATCTGGAAAGATGCATGGAACTACTCACTTAAATATTGGCCAAGAGGCATGTCATGCTGGGGTAGCATTAGCACTAAATAGTGGAGATTGGATTGTTCCAACTCATCGTTGTCACGGTTATAACATAGCCACAGGTAGTTCACCATTTGCTATGTTTAGCGAAATGTTTGGTTCGTCTTATGGCTTATGTAAAGGGCTAGGCGGATCTATGCATATGAGTGATGCCGCTCATCATAATTTAGGCTCTTCAGCTGTTGTTGCTAGTGGTGTAGCCCTTGCAATAGGATTATCTTTAGCACAATTAAAATTAAAAATGAATACTATATCTGTGGCACTTTTTGGAGATGGAGCAACTTCGAGAGGAGTACTACACGAATGCCTGAATATGGCATCAATATGGGGCCTTCCTACTTTATTTTTTTTAGAAAATAATGGGTATGGAATGAGCTCAAAATCTACTCAAATGATTTCTACTGATTCTCTTATTTCAAGAGCCCAAGGTTATAATATTGCTGGTGAAAAAGTAGATGGTAATAATGTTAATGCTGTCTATGAAGCATGTTGCAGAGCAAGAGATTATATCATTAATAATAAAAAACCTTATATGATTGAAGCGATAACCTATCGCTCCAATGGACATTCTAAGAGTGATCCTTGTAAATATAGAACAAGAGAAGAAGAACAAGCGTGGACCCAAAAAGATCCAATAAAATTCTTAAAAGACCAATTAATAAAAAAGAATATTATTGACAACGATTCTTATAAAGAAATGATTAGTCAAAATGTTAATTTTATGCAGGATGAAGAAGATAAGGCTCAAAAGTTTAAAGATGTTAGATTAACTCTAGATGAGGCTCAGAAATATGTTTTTGCTGAGAGTGAAGTTCCTGTAAATACCTGCAAAGATTTTCACAGAGCTTATGGGCGAGAGGCAATTAGAGAAGCTATTTTTGAAGAGGCTCAAAGAGATCCTTCTGTTTATCTAATTGGTGAAGATATTGGCTTATATGGTGGTTGTTTTAAAGTAACTGGAGATTTATATTCAAAAATTAGTTCTCAAATTATTGAAACTCCGATTAGTGAAGAAGGTTTTGGGGGAATGGCTGTTGGCGCCTCTATGTTAGGATTAAGACCAATTGTTGAAATTATGTATGGTGACTTTGCCACTTTAATAAGTGATTCTTTAATAAATCATGCCTCTAAACTTAGGTTTATGAGTGCAGGACAATTCAAAGTGCCTATTGTCTTTCGTCTTCCTATGGGTTGCGGAACAGGTCATGGCGCTCAACATTCACAGTCTTTGGAATCTTTATTTACAAATGTTCCAGGACTAAAGGTTGTAGCTCCCTCCACACCTAGAAAAGCAAAAGCACTATTAAAAGCATCTATTAGAGATAATAATCCAGTTGTTTTTGTTGAATATAAATTAATGTATGATTTAAATGGTGAAATTGGAGATGAAAATGATATCATGGAACTTGGGAAATGTGATATTGAAAGAAATGGTGATCAACTAACTCTAATTAGCTATGGTTATATGAGTCAAGTTTGTAGGTTAGCTATAAATGAATTTGTTTTAGATCATCCAGATAAAATTGGAGCTATTGAATTTATTGATCTTTGTAGCTTAAAACCCTTAGATAATGAGAGCTTGATTAACTCTGTTAGAAAAACCCATAATGCCATAATTGTTCAAGAAGCTCCAAAATTTGGTGGCTATTCTAATGAGATTTCTACTTTATTGAATAGTGATAAAGAGATATTTAAAACTTTAAATAATCCCATTTGTGTATTAGGTGGTAAGGAAATTCCAATTCCATTTAACAGAGAATTAGAAAAAATAGCTATTCCAACTGTTTTAGAAATAAATGAAAAGTTAAAAGAAATACTAATTTAGTCTCAATAAGTTAAAATTTTACTAATAAGGTCTTTATAAATAAGAAAAAATTAATTCTTATCATATAAAGACCTTTTCATTTTGCCCCATGTTCATTAAAATGTTAAACCATTGTAGGTTGTACATATTTAACAACCATAGGAGATTAGAGATGGACATTGATGTAAAGAACTTGCATCCCCTTGAAGTCCGATTATTGCGCCATGTAAATTTAGGAGATGCTATTACAGCAGATTCTTTAAAGGCCGATTTGGATTATAAGGTAGGACAGTGTAACCAGGCTTTTAGTTGGTTAGTAGCTAAAGGTTTCCTGGAGGAAGTAAGTCGCAAAAATCGCGTATTTTACGAATTAACAGAACTTGGCCGTGAGCAACAGCAAAACGGAACACCTGCCCTTCGTATCTTTACATATCTTCAATCTAATGGTGCAGCTACATTACCAGAGCTTGCAACTGCCTTAGGTTTGGAGAAAAAAGATGTTGGTAGTGCATTTGGTGCTTTATCTAAAGCAGCAGTTACAGGAATGAATGAGGAACACAAAGCAATTGCTATTGGAGAATCTCTTCCTGAATCTGAAGATTTAGTTATACAGGTATTAAAGAAGGGCTTAGAAGGTCCTTTTGAAGATACAGTATTAAATGATGACGAAAAGAATGCTATTAAAAAAATGGCTAAAAAAAGAGGTGCTTCTAATGCCCCTTTTAAAATCGTTGAAAAAGAAGATGTTGTATTTGGATTAACTAAAGAAGGTGTGGAAGCTAAAAAAGCTATTTTTGAAGCAAATATTACAGGTGAAGAACTTGGTAATGTTACAGCTGAAATGTTAAATAGTGGCTCTTGGAAAACAGGTATATTCCGTCCTTACGGTGTTGATGCTCCAACTTCAAGATTAATTCCTGGTAGACATAATCCATATGGTAATTATTTACAGTGGGTTAAAGATAAATTAACTGCTTTAGGCTTTGAAGAATTTGATGGACCTTTAGTAGAAAATGAGTTCTGGAATGGTGATGCATTATTTATGCCTCAATTCCACAGTGCTCGTGATATCCATGATGTTTATAGATTGAAAAATGCATCACATAGTAAAGAAATTGAAGAACCTTGGTTATCTAATGTAGCTGATGTTCATGAAAATGGTGGTAATTCTGGATCTCGTGGTTGGGGTTACAAATTCGACCATGAATTCACACGTAGACAAGTAATGAGATCTCAAGGGACAGTTTTATCTGCTCATCAATTGACTAAGGCTAAAAACCCTGGTAAATATTTTGGTGTTGAAAGATGTTTCCGTTATGATCAAGTTGATGCAACTCATGGTGCAGACTTCTATCAAACAGAAGGTATTGTAATCGGTGATGATGTTAATCTACAAACACTATTAGGTCTTCTTAAGTTATTTGCAGAAGAAATTGCTGGTGCAGAAGAAGTTAGATATGTTCCAGGTTATTTTCCATTTACAGAACCTTCAATTGAAGTTCATATTAAACATCCTGTACTAGGTTGGTTTGAATTAGGTGGTAGTGGTATTTTACGTCCAGAAGTTACAAAACCTCTTGGAATTGATGCTCCTGTATTAGCATGGGGACTTGGTATTGATAGAATGGCTCTTATGCATTTAGGCTTAAATGATCTTCGTGAATTATTTACTCCAAATATTGAGAGTGTACGAACTAGGAGAGGAAACTAATGCCAAAAATAGAAACAAAAGAAAAATCATTTTTCAATTATCTAGGTAGAAGTTATACAGATGATGAACTTGAAGCAATTTTTCCAGTAGCAAAAGCTGAATTAGATGGCCATAGTGATGGTATAATTAAAATTGAATTAAATGATACAAACCGTCCTGACTTATGGTCAGCCCTTGGTGTTGCAAGAGCAATTAATAACTATAATGAAGCTGAAATTACAGAATATGATTTCTTTAGTAGTGCAGAATCTACAGTAGATAATGAAGGTCGTGAATTACAAATTCACGAAGCTCCTGAGAACAGGGCTTATTCTATTGGATTTGCTGTAAAAGGTCATGTTGTTAGTGATGATGATTTATTATCATTAATTCAAAGTCAAGAAAAACTTTGTTTTAATTATGGTCGTAAAAGAAAAACTATTGCAATGGGTATTTATCGTTCAAGCTTAATTGAATTCCCAATTCATTATCAAGGTGCAGATCCTGATAAAACTTCTTTTATTCCTTTAGGAATGGATGAGGTTATGAGCCTTCGTGAGATGACAAAAAAACATCCTAAAGGAATTGAGTATGGTCCAATTGTAGAAAATGATGCAACTTTTCCATATTTATATGATGATAGAGGGAATGCTCTTTCTTTCCCTCCTGTTATTAATAGTGCTGACTTAGGAGCTGTTAAAGTAGGGGATGATGCTTTATTTGTAGAAATGAGTGGACCAATTCTAAAAAATCTATTATTAGCTGCTTCAATTATGAGTTGTGATATGGCAGATATGGGATTTACTATCTGTCCTGTTAAAGTAGTATTTGATACTGAAACAGAATATGGCAATGAATTAACAATTCCTTATTATTTTCAAGATCCAATCAGTTGTACATTAGAGCAAGTAGAAAAAACTACTGGTGTAAAAATGGATTCAACTACAGTAGTTCTTGCATTAAAGAAAATGGGTATATATTCTTTCTGTGATGAAAAAGAGGGCATAGTTTATGCTACAGTTCCTGAATATAGAGATGACTTCTTACATGCCGTTGATCTTGTTGAGGATGTAATTATTGGGTACGGTTTAAATAATTTCCAGCCTGAAATGCCTCAAGCCTTTACAATGGGACGTCTCACTGCTGCAGAAGAGCTTGGGAGAAAAGTTAAAGATATTCTAGTAGGTCTTGGATTTCAGGAAATGATGTATAATTATTTGGGTTCTCGAAAAGAATACATTGATAACATGTGTGTTGATGGTTCTGATTATATTCAAATTGCAAATCCAATGAGTGAAAACTTTGAATTTGTTAGACCTTCAGTAATTCCAAGTTTATTAGAAAGTGAAAGTGTAAGTGCACATTCACCATATCCACATAAAATTTTTGAAGTAGGTAAAATTGCTTATTTATTTGAAAAAGATAATAGTGGAACTATTACTAAAAATAGTCTTGGATTCTTAGCCGCTGATACTCTAATGGGTTATAATGAAGTTGCTTCTTTAGTAAATACCCTTTTGTATTTTTTAAGAGTTGAATATAAACTTGTAGCTTTAGAAGGGGATCCTCGTTTTATTGATGGTCGTGGTGCAAAGATGTTTGCCTCTGATAAACAGATTGGTCTTTTCGGTGAAATTAATCCTGTAGTTCTAGAAAACTGGGGTTGTGGAATGCCAACCATTGCTTGCGAAATAGATCTTGATGAGATATTAGCACTTAATAACTAATATTATTTTATATCAAGAAAGCTCTCTTAAATATAATTAGGAGAGCTTTCTTTTGCAAAATTTTAATTGATTTAATAATATTAACACTTAAAAAAATAAACATATAATATAAAATTGAAGTATAAATACTTGTAATATAATATTTTAAGATGTAGATATTTAAAAAGAGTTTAAAAATGAAAATAATAAGGCTTAATTAATTCTTTTTTAGAAAAACTAAAATATGCGTAATTTGTCTATTCAGTTAATTTAAAAGGACAGAAGTTTTCCAAATTCTTCTATTTCTCCACTTTCATAAGCCTCATGAGGAACTGATACAGTTTGGTTATCTCCAAAATAACGGGGCATTATATGAATATGGAGGTGAGGTATTTGCTGGTTTGCAGCTTTACCATTGTTAATTATAAGGTTTGTTCCATTACAGTGTAATCTATCTCTTAAAATTTTATCCGCATCCTGTGCTACTTTAATAAGATGATACATAATATCTAGTGGACAATCAGAGAAAACCTCATAAGGTTGCTTGCTAACAACTAAACAATGACCCTTTTTAATTGGGTTAATATCTAATATAACAACGCAATAATCGTCTTCGTGAATCTTTACTGATGGTAACTCACCATCTATTATTTTTGTGAATATTGTTTTCATAATTATGTATTTTAGCACTAATTTGAGCGAAAATAAAGACTTAATAAAAAAAAATTGGTTTAAGGATTGAAAAAAGTTGTTCAATGTAATAATATCCGTAACGTTGCATATGATATATTTTTAATTGTTTATGCAAACTATATTAATGACAAAGAAATTATGTTGTAGATTCAACCTACAACTCAATCATATTCTACTATAAGAGGTTATATTTTATGAGCGACCTATCATACATGAGAAATATCGGTATCAGTGCACATATTGACTCCGGTAAAACTACATTGACAGAACGTATCCTATACTATTGTAACAAGATTCATGCAATCCATGAGGTTCATGGTAAAGATGGTGTCGGTGCTACTATGGATAGTATGGAACTAGAAAAAGAGCGTGGTATTACAATTGCTTCAGCAGCTACAAACGTTACTTGGAAAAATAAAGAGATCAACATCATTGATACTCCAGGCCACGTTGACTTCACAATTGAAGTTGAAAGAGCTCTACGTGTTTTAGATGGTGCCATACTTGTCCTTGATTCAGTATCTGGTGTTCAATCTCAGTCAATTACTGTTGACCGTCAGATGAAGCGTTATAATGTTCCAAGAATTGCATTTATTAACAAATGTGATAGAGCAGGTGCAAATCCTTACAAAGTAACAAATCAGTTAATTACAAAATTAGCTCTTAATGCAGTATTAATGCAAATTCCAATTGGTCTTGAAGACAAAATTGAAGGTGTTGTTGATTTAATCGAAATGAAAGCTATCTATTTTGATGCAGGTGAAGATTTAATCCAACAAAGATTTGCTGAGATTCCTGAAGAATTAAAAGAAGAAGCTGCAGCAAAAAGAGAAGTATTATTAGATGTTGTATCACTAGTTGATGACAACTTAATGGAAGCAATGCTTGAAGAAACTGTAACTAATGAATTATTAATTGCTGCTATTCGTAAAGCAACTATTGCTCTTAAACTTTGCCCAGTATTTATGGGTTCTGCTTATAAGAACAAAGGTGTTCCTCCACTTTTAGACGCTGTTTCTGCTTACCTTCCTTGTCCAACTGATGTTGAAAATACAGCTTTAGATTTAGATGATAATGAAAAAGTAATTGTTCTTCCTTCTGATAATGATTTACCTCCTGTTGTATTGGGCTTCAAACTTGAAGATGGTCAATATGGTCAGTTAACATATGTTCGTGTTTATCAAGGGCTCATTAAAAAAGGTGACGAATTATACAACACCCGTTCTCGCAAGAAATTTAAGATCGGTCGTTTAATTAAGATGCACGCAAATGAAATGGAAGATTTAGTAGAAGCTAGTTGTGGTGAAATTGCTGCACTATTTGGTGTTGAATGTGCTTCTGGGGATACCTTCTGTGATCCTAAGTTGAACTATTCAATGTCTTCTATGTTTGTTCCAAATCCTGTTATTTCTCTTTCAATTGAAGCTGTTGATAAAAAGGCTTCTGGTAATATGGCTAAAGCTTTAAATAGATTCACAAAAGAAGATCCAACTTTCAGAACTTATGTTGATCCTGAATCAAACCAAACAATCATTCAAGGTATGGGTGAATTACACCTAGAAGTATACGTTGAAAGAATGAAGAGAGAGTATAAAGCAGAAGTTATTGTAGGTAAACCTGAAGTAGCTTACAGAGAAGCACTCACTCAAAAAGCAGAATTCAACTACACTCATAAGAAACAAACTGGTGGTTCTGGTCAATTTGCTCGTGTTGCAGGTTATATTGAACCTATTATTCATGATGATAATGAAGATTCACCTAAAGATTATGAATTTGTTGATAATATTAAGGGTGGTTCTATTCCAACTGAATACATTACCTCATGTGATAAAGGTTTCCGTTTAGCAATGCAAAAGGGTACTCAAATTGGTTTCCCTGTTGTTAATGTTCGTGCAGTTATCAATGATGGTGCTTGGCATCCAGTTGATTCTTCTGATATGGCTTTCCAAACAGCTTCTTTAAATGCATTCCGTGATGCTTATGATAGAGCTAAACCTGCTATATTAGAACCAATCATGAAAGTTGAAGTTACTTGTCCAACTGAATTCCAAGGTAACGTATTTGGTTCAATCAACCAACGTCGTGGTATTATCGTTTCTTCTCAGGAAGAAGGTGTAACTACAACTGTTGAAGCTGATGTTCCTTTATCAGAAATGTTTGGTTATTCAACTGTTCTTAGATCCCTTTCTCAAGGTAAGGCAGAATTCACAATGGAGCTTTCTAAATATGGTAAAGTTCCTCAGAGTGTTTCTATCGAATTAAAAGAAAAGTATCAGAAAGAAAGAGCTGAAGCTAACAAAAAATAAGTTTTTAAAAAAACTATACAGGTCGAATCTGCATATATTGTGGATTCGATTTTTATTTCCAATTAATTTAATATTATTATTTCTTTTTAGGTAATTAAGTTATTAACAAATAAGTAGCTCTTTTGACTTTTAAATTATCAATTTTGAAATGGGATTTTCCAAAATCCTGAAACCTTTTTTGCAAATTATAAAAATTCGTGATATAATAAATTATCTAATGTTCGGAGGTATATAGTACATGGAAATACAAGAATTAATAAAAAGTAGTCCACTTCGTGTTTTCGAAGAGTCTATTGGCGGCGGTTTAGGCCGTGGTAATCTGGGTGTATTGGTTTCTCGTCATGGTGTAGGCAAGACTGCTTGTTTGGTCCACCTAGCAACTGATAAATTATTTAGAGGCGAACAAGTTATTCATGTTTCTTTTAGTGGAAATGTAGAACATGTAATTAATTGGTATAAAGAAGTATTCAATGAAATTTCAGAAATAAAGGGAATTGATGATGCTTCAAAGATATATAATGATATTTTAGCTAACCGTGTCGTAATGAATTTTTCTCAAGAAACAGTTTCAATTGATAAGGTGTTATCAAGTCTTGAAACTTTAGTTAAACATGGTTCATTTAAAGCTGATACAATTTTATTTGATGGTTATAAATTAACTAGTGCAAATCTTGGTGATGTAAGAAAGATTAAAGCTTTTGCTCAAAAACTAAATGTAGAAGTATGGTTTAGTGTTTCTCCTGTTCGTAAGGATGTTGTGTATAATGAATTTGGTATTCCTGACACAATGGGACCTTATATTGATATTGTTGATCTATTAATAGGATTAAGGATGGATGAAAAAGAAAACAAAGTAGATATGACTTTAGTAAAAGAACACAAAAACAAAATGATAAAAGAGTTGAGTGTTTCTTTAGATCCTAAAACCATGTTGATTTCAAAATAACTTTTCAGAAAACAAATTTGCTTTTTGGAATGTTTTTTTTACTATAAACTAAACCCCATATATTATAAGTATAAAAACTTTATAACTATGGGGTTTTTTTTAATTTTAGTAGAATTAAAGTATTATGTAATTAATGACCTTAATAATTTAGAGACTTTTTTATATTGGTAATACTATTAAACCCAGGTTTCATCTTCATTAATTTGATTTAATAAAACCACTGCCTGAGCTATTATTGCATCACCACTTCCTAATTCTCCTAGAATATGCTCAGAGGTCTTAGCTTTGACTGATATACGATTTATAGGTATACACATAGCTTTTGCTAAACTTGCTCTTATATCGTTAATAAATGGTCTTAGCTTTGGACTCTGCAATATAATGGTACAATCTAAGTTCATGATTTCAACAGGATTAAAAGATAAAGCAATATTGAGTAAATCTAAACTAGAACAACTTTCATAGGTTTTATCTGTATCAGGAAATTTAGCGCCAATATCTTCATTACATGTAGCTCCTAATATAGCATCAATGATTGCATGTATTAAAACATCTCCATCACTGTGTGCTACTTCGCCTTTATCTGATTCAATTTTAACTCCACCAAGAGTAAAAGTTAAGTTCTCAGACATTCTATGTAAATCCCATCCTTGACCTATCTTCATTATTTATCCTTAATTATTTTCATTTTCCAATGCAATTTTTGGTGGTTTAAAGGAATTAAGGTATGATCTAAATTCTTTATCAATTTTACCTTTTTTAAAGCCTTCAGCTCTCGCTTTAATATATTCCTCAATCTGTGATTGAGCATCAGGGATATCAGAAAGATAAGTAATCTTGATATTTTTAGGATCTCCCATACATATTCCAACTTTTAAACCTGCATTTGAATATATTTCTGTATCATCATAATACTGTTTAGATTCATTAGCTGTTTGGTGTGCATATAGAATCTCTGGAAAATGAAAAACTTGAGGAGTTTGGACAGTTACAATACTTTTTCTGTCATAACTTCTAATCATTACCCCTTTTTGATCAACTTCCTTGATAGAGTCAGTTATTATTTGAGCAGGAGCACTTGCTCCATACACTTTTGCAGTTGCAATAGTTGAAATTATTAAATCTGGTGTTAAAAAACATCTAGCTCCATCATGGATTGCTACATATTCAATTCCTAAATTTAAGTTTTTAACTAATTCAAGTGCATTGCGAACAGATTCTGCTCTAGAATCTCCTCCGTTTGTAATTACAAGAGGAACGGGACATCTTTGTCCAAGTTCTTCAAGAGCTACAACACATTCTTCTTTAAGATCAACTGGAGCAGTAACCACAATGGCCTGTAAATTTGGGACATTTAAAAAAGGAATAATAGAACGATAGAGAACTGTATGGCCCTCTATCTTCAAGTATTCCTTCTTAACGGTTTGGTCGCTGTTGTTGTTGAACCTCTCACTTTTACCAGCTGCTGTGATGACAGCAGCAAATGGTGGAAATGCCATATTCTTATTCCAACTTTGAGAAAATTAATAATTCGATGTCGCTCTTTTCCTTATCTAGAGAATAAGATGCTTCATCAATTAAGATTGTAAGAGCACTTTCATATAATCTGCGCTCTTGTACTGGTAATTCTTTGACTTTACTTCTGTGATATAGAGTCTGAACTACTTGAGCAATTGAACCAATAGATCCTTCTTTTAATAAATCAACATTCATTTGATAACGAGCTTTCCAGTCTACTGGAATAGGCTTATAATCTTTGGAGATTGAGTTAATAGCTTTATTAGCTTCTTCAGGTTCTACGATTCCTCTAATACCCATGCCTTCTGCTTTTTCAACAGGAATCATGACTGTCATATCTGAAATATCAAGATAGATTACATAGTATAATGTTTCCACACCTCTAAAATCTCGCTCTTCTATTTTTTTGACAATTCCGACACCCTGTAGTGGGTATACAACATGTTCACCAGTGGTGAATTTAGTTTCTTTGTTACTTGCAATCATAAATGCATCATAGTCTATTTTTAACAAAAAAACAATATAGAAGAAATTGTATATACTTATTATGTTATATAGGAAATAAAGTATTGAAAATGCACATTAGCTCATAGTTATTCTGTTATAAAGGCTTTTTATTAGGATGTTTTATAAATCTTTGGTATTAATAAAATTGAATTAATAATTTTGATTAATGTAGAAAAAAAATTTCTTTTTTATTATAATTTATTTTATGAAAACAAATATTAGAAACTGTGGTGTATTATTGCACCCAACATCTTTACCTTCAGCACATGGTATAGGCAGTCTCGGCGATAAAGCTTTTAAGTTTATCGATAAACTAAATGACATGAAATTTAGTTTATGGCAGATTTTACCCTTAGGTCCAACCGGATATGGTGATTCACCATATGCTGCAAAATCTACATTTGCAGGGAATGAACTAATAATTGATCTTAATACCTTAGCTTATGAAGGTTACTTAGAACTTGAAGAGGTTTTAGAAAATCCTTTTAGCACTAGTGAAAGAGTAGATTATGAAAAAGTTAGAAATTTTAAAGAACCTTTATTAAGAAAAGCAGCTTTGAATTTTATCAAAAATCGAAGTAATGACGAGAGTCTCTCTTATAATGATTTTTGTCACGAAAATGAATTTTGGCTAGAGGATTATGCTCTTTATCAAGTTCTATGTACAACCTATGAAGATTCTAGATGGTTTAGTGTATGGGATGAAAAAGTTAAAAGAAGAGATAAAAATGAAATAATTAAACTTAGTGATAAATACGCTGATGAAATATTAATTGTAAAAGTATTACAGTTTTTCTTTAATAAACAATGGCAAAGTGTAAAATCTTATGCTAATAAGAAAGGTATTAAAATTATTGGGGATGTTCCTATATTTGTTGCAGGTGATAGTGTAGATGCTTGGACTCATCCTGAACTTTTTAAATTGGATGAAAATTTACATCAACTTTATAATTCCGGTGTACCACCTGATGCTTTTTCTGATGATGGTCAGTTATGGGGAAATCCTGTATATGATTGGGATAAGCATAAAGAAACTGAATTTAATTGGTGGTCTAAGAGAATTGGTGCTTACTTAAAAAATTGTGATATTATTAGAATTGATCATTTTAGAGGTTTGTCTGCTTACTGGGAAGTTGATGCTAGTGAAAAGACTGCAATTAATGGTAAGTGGGTTCCTTCCCCAGGACAAGATTTATTAGATGTCTTAAAAAAAGATTTTTGCACCCTTCCTATTATAGCTGAAGATTTAGGTATTATTACCGATGAAGTTGAAGAGTTACGTGACAATAATAATCTTCCAGGTATGAAGATACTTCAATTTGCTTTTGGCTTTAAAAATGATAGATCTTTTGATGCAAATAATGCTTATCTTCCACATAACTGTATTGAAAATAGTGTAGTTTATACAGGCACTCATGATAATGATACAACTCTTGGATGGTATCAAAAGTTGGATGAAAAGACTAAAGATGCTATTAGAGTTTACTTGGAATGTAGCGATAATGAAGTTCCTTGGGAACTTATAAGAGCTTGCCTAATGAGTAATAGTAAATGGGCAATCTTTCCTATGCAAGATATCCTTGAATTGGATAGTTCTTCAAGAATGAATACTCCCTCTACTTGTGGAAGTTTCAACTGGAGCTGGAGATTGCCTTCTTTAGAAATGGAGAGTTGGAGAGAAGATAAATTTAGAGATTCTATTATCAGATTTGGCAGATCCAATTAGTTTTTT
>JAENWY010000293.1 GCA_016649775.1 Spirochaetaceae bacterium | reverse complement strand
GTAATAGTTTTTGAAGTTTGATATTATTTATCTATATTGTTTTTTTTACTAAAGATTTTTGCAATTTTCCTTTTATTAAATATACAATTATATAATTCAATATTGCAGCTATTACTATTGTTGCAGATGTTGCGATGTTGAATGTATATGAAATATAAAGTCCTATTAATGAAATAGTACATCCTATTAATGTGGAATAAATCATTCTCTTCTTAAAATTATCTGATAGAAGCGCTGCTGTAGCTGAAGGAGCACAAAGCATTGCAATTAACATTATAATACCAAAAGTACCCATTAAAACCATAACAGAGAGTGCTATTAGAACAAAAAGAGTATATTCTAGTAATTTAGTATTCAATCCAATTAAAGTTGCAAACTCACTATCAAAAAGGAACACTTTCCAAATATTATAGAAAGGTATGATAATTGCCAGTATAACAAGCGTTAATAAAAACATAGCAACTAAATTAGTATCACTAACTGCAAGAATATTACCAAATAGGTAGGAATCTATATTAGGTGGATAGCCTGGAGCTAGTGCTATAAAAACAATACCAAGTGCCATTCCTAAGGACCAAAACATAGCTATTATAATATCACTTTGTTTGCCTCCTTTTTTTTGAACAGTACCTATTCCAAGTGCCGCTAAAACTGAAAAAACTATAGCACTAATCATTGGGTTAATTCCTAAGAAATATCCAAGACCAACTCCACCATATGCAGTATGTGCAATACCGCCACTCATTAGTATGAGTTTTTTTTCAATAACTATTACGCCTATGATGCCACAAACAATACTAGAAAATAGTATGGCTAAAATAGCATGTTGTAAAAATGTATATTCTAAAATAGAGTGAATCATATTAAAATCCTTCATTTGGGTGGTGAGGAAGAACTCTATGAGGTATTCCATGTCCAAGTAAGTCTATATTACATCCATACAATTCTTCAACAATTTCTTCGTTTAATTCTGGATTTCCATGATATATCAAGTTTTCACTAATACATGCAATGTGTTTAACTTTACTTGAAATTGCCATTGTATCATGAGAAATCATTACAATTGTTGTGCCTTTTTGATTTATTTTATCTAGTAGATCATAAATCAACTGTCGAGAACCACTATCAACAGAAGCTGTTGGTTCATCTAATAATAAAAGTTCGGGTTTTAAAGCAAGTGCTCTAGCAATAAGCAATCTTTGAAACTGTCCACCTGAAAGAAATTTTATTTGTCTATCTGCTAAATCTTCAATTCCTACAAGTCTCAAGGCTTCATTAGCTTCTTCAATCTGGGTAGTTGAATATCGTGAAAATATTTTGAATTTCTTAGGAGTAGTTGCTGTTAAAACTACTTCTTGAACATTTATAGGAAACTCTCTATCAAAATTTGAGAATTGAGGAACATATCCAATTCTATTTAAAGAATCTTTTAAAGGTCCTCCAAAAAACTTAATACTTCCTTTTTGATGATCAATTAAATTTAACATGGATTTAAGTAGTGTTGATTTACCTCCACCATTTGGGCCAATTAATCCAAGATAATCACCTTTAAGTACTTGCATTGTAATATTAGTTAAGGCTATATTCCCTTCTTTATATGTTACACAAAGGTTATCTATATCGATTACATAATCTTCATTCATTAAATATTTTCCTTAATTAGTTTGGCTGTAGTTTTTAAATTATTGATATAATCGGGTGATAAAGGATTTAGTTGGATTGCTATTCCTCCTAGCTCTTTAGCAAAAACTGTGCTTTGAGAACCTGAAATTTCAGCTTGGTAGAATACATTCTTTATTCCCTTTGATTTAGCTTTAGTTATTAATGCAACTAATGATTTAGCTGTAGCTTCTTTCCCTTCAGCCTCGATTACATCCATTTTTAAATTATAATCTGAAGAAAAATATCCAAAAGCTGGGTGATATACAATAAATTCTCTATTTGTAAGTGATGATAATTCTGTTTTAATATCTCTATCAAGTTGAGTTAGTTTGTCAATGTATGCTTTAGCATTAGTCATATAAAAATCTCGATTGTTTTCATCTAATTTAGAAATTTCATTTGCCATTTCATTCACCATAACTATAGCTCTCTTAGGACTTAACCAAATATGAGGATCTCGTCCACTGCCAATTGTTAATTCTGGATATTCTTTAGAAACTAAATTATTTAGATAAATGATTTTTGTATTCTTATTAACAAAAGGGAGTATCGTTAATTCTTCTGTTGGTACACCAATTGCGAAATAGATTGAGGCTTTCTCAAATTTGGATCGTTGTTTTGAAGTTAATTCACTATTTTCAGGTGAAGATCCGACTCCAATTAATGCTTCCACATCCATTTTATCTTCAACTATTGCTTGAGCAAATGTTAATTGTGGCATTATAGATACTGCAATTAATTTTTTTGATGATATTTCTTTAGTTCCATTAGCAGATACTACACTTAATGTTATGAGTAATGTTAATACAAGAAGAGATAATTTTTTCATATTTTTATCCAATAATTTGTTGTTTTTGAAATTGCAAGTAACTTGCAAATTGAAAAATAATATTAT
>JAENWY010000059.1 GCA_016649775.1 Spirochaetaceae bacterium | reverse complement strand
CTTGTAAATCATTTCTATTGAAACCTTTGTGAGCATTTAAAAAATATTTCAAATTATTACATGCTTTATTGATTAGGTCCAATGGATTCTTTATTTAATAGTTTTATTCAAGATATACCAACCGCGTGCTGATAGGTGTTTTAAAAATATTGTAAATGTATGTGTAAATAGAATTAAGAATCAATGTTCATAACTTAAGGAAAAAACTTTAAGACATAGAAGCAATAATCTAAAAATAGATAGCCCAACTATAACTTTTAAGGGGTAACAATAATTAAAATTAAGAGGAATTAGGCTTAAGTTATGAACATTGATAAAAAACAGTAAATTCTTTCCTGAACTGAAAAGTTTTTTTTAATTTTTTAGGCTCAATCATAAAAGTTGTGGAATTTTGGAGATTTTATGAAAGGCCGGATTTTTGACATATACTTTCCGACTTGCCTCAAAAAGCTTAAAAAAAAAGTTATCGTCTATAATGGGTAGTTATTCTTCTGCTAAAGAAAATTATAATACTAAAGATGGTAATTTTTGGCAAACTAAGTATTTTGTTGATGCAACGAATGAAATCTACTTAATATCTAAAAAAGATTTTTCTGTCTTATTTTCAAATTCTGCAACTACAAATTCAGAATTAATAGCACAATATACTGCGCCGAACTGGCGCACTCTAGTTCTCTTGATATTTTAGCAACTACGTATTCAGAAAAAAAGATTTCTATCATGGAAAAAGCTCATTTCAATTTTTAATATTTATAACCCATCAATAAATTGAATTTAAAGATGGGTTAACTTAAAATCATTTAAAAATAGTATTCACTATCACTCTTTCTAAGATACACAAGTGCACACTTCACAGAGCTTGTTTTATTCATCTTAGATACAACTTCTTGATATGTTGATAATTGAGTTTTGTGTATTTCAGGATTCTTAATTATATCAGTCTTAAAATCTATAACTAAATAATTATCATTATCATCTTTTATTAACAAATCAATAAAACCTTCAGCTACAGTATCAGTTTCTTTATATCTAACACTACTAAAAAAGCCTACTTCACATCTAATATTTTTGTTTAATACTTTTGTATTATAGAAATCACTGTTGATAAAGTTCCTATTAAATTCTCTAATACTTTCTATAATTAATTTTTTGTCTTCTGCTTTCAAAGTTAAAATAGGAGAATCCTTTTTTAAACAATTTTCAAATAAGGGTTCTTGCATATCAAGGATAGCATTTTCAACATAGGCATGAGCGAGTGTACCAAACTCTGCATAAATAGAAGGAAAAGAATCAACTAAACTTGCTAATAAATCATCACATTTAGTAGATCCTAAATATTCACAGTTGCCTACAAAATGCCCATCATCTTTATTATTAAATAATTTTGTAACTGCAATACTCTTTGGAGTACTTTTAAAATTAATAGGTTCATCATCATAATATTCAAGTGCCTTTTTATAGGTATCTTTATTCTTAATCAAGGAATTAAAGTTGTTAGCATAAAGAGCTTTTGTTGGAACTAAAGGTATACTCTCACAAATTAATTTAGGTTCACCTTCTAAATTACACTTTAGTGTATCTTTATCTACTTTTGCTCCATATAGACTCATTAATAATAAATTATTATTTTTTGTAGGATCATTACTTGTATTTCTATTTGTCATATTAAAGGTACCAACTAACACTAAATGCATCTCTGCACGGGTCATAGCAACATATAAGATTCTTTTTTTCTCTGCAAGAAGTTCTAGTTTCACTCTATCTTTTTGAAGGCCTTGAACAAAATTCTTATATTGATGATCTTCAACATGATCTTTTGTATAAGGAATATCATTATCAACAACATAGCTACTGGGCTTGTTCATAGGACCACTACCCATACAACAAATAAATACTAGAGGGAATTCAAGACCTTTAGATTTATGAATTGTCATAATTTTAACGCCTTCAGTTTTTTCATTTAGTACTACTATTTCATTTAATTGATTAATCTGTCCTAATTGAGGTCTTAAGGTATCTAAAAACATAGATAAACTTTTATTATCATTGGCTCTAGCTAATCTATATAAATATTCATAGTTATTTAAATATGAATGATAAGAAGATTCACAAATATAAAAATATCTAAGGCCTGCTTCATACCAAAGAAAATCTATTAATTCACTATTTTTTAATACCTTTGATTTTGCAATTAAAGTATTGAATGTATTTTTTAGACCTTCTATTTTTTGTAGCTCTGAGTCTTTGATTTCATATTCATCCCCAAAACCAAACATTTCATCTTTTTTGGTATTCATTATTACAAAGGCAGTATCATCACTTATTTGTCCAAAGGGACCTCTTAGTGTTGCAGCAAGTGATATCTTATCATTAGGAAATAGTAACAGCTGAAGTATGCAATAAATATCATTAGTTAGAGCTTCTTGTGTTAAAGATTTATTATCTAGAATGATATAGGGTATAGAATGAACACGAAGAGCTTTTTCATAATACATTTGACCAGTTTTCTTTTCCATTAAAATTGCTATATCAGAAACTGTTGGACGTATCCCATTCTTTAATAAATATTCATCAGTTGTTAAAGCTTTTTTAATTTCTTTAGCTACTGCAACTGCTTCAGAGGAGAAAGATTCACCAGCCTCGTCTTCCTTATTTTCCAGAAATTCGTCCTTATCATATTGTTTAATTAAAGCTTTTATAACAGGTTTTACACTAGGTGTTGCGTCTCGATAGCCAAGTTCTTCAAATTTAGCTTCATAAGGCTCTCCTCCATTTTCCATGATTCCAGGAAAAATATTATTAAAGAACTTTATCAAATTAGGTTCAGATCTATAGTTTGTTTCTAAGGATAATTTTTTACCACCAAAAGATTCAAGTTGCTGTGCAAGACTTTTAAATACTGAAACATCAGCACCTCTAAATCTATAAATGCTTTGCTTTTCATCTCCTACGAAAAATAACTTTTGAGATTCTATATGATCTATTGCTGGAATTCCATCATTACATTCATCATATTTTTCGCTCAAGAGAAATAATAAATTTTTTTGTAATTCATTATTATCTTGGAACTCATCAATCATGATAAATTTAAACTTATTCTTCATAAAGGTACGAACATCTTTATTATTTTTAAGTATATCAACAGATAAATTGGCTACATCACTAAAGTTTAATATACCACTTTTTCTTTTTTCGGAGAAAATCTTATCTTTTAAAGCGACTAAAGCTTCAAAAATTTCTTCATTATAATTTTCAACTTTCATACTAGCATAAGTAATAAAACTGCTTTTTACTAAATCTTTAAATTCTCCACAATATTCCTTTAATAATAGAGCATTCTCTTTTTTACCTGAGGGCATTCTAAAGTTAATATTTGCAACACAATTAGATAATTCAAGAAAAGGTGTCTCGGGATTTTCTAATAATTCATTTAGTTCACTAAAACTTTCGACTATTTCTTTTTGTTTAGCTGTTAATCCTTTAGTAGAAATATCAACTATATTTTTAGTGACCAGAACTAATTGAGATCTAATTAAATCATATTCTTTTTCAATAATACCATTTAGACTATCCATCAATTCACTAGGTTTAATTTCTAAAGGCATAAATAAACATTGATTAGCAAGAGGGATCAAAAGATTAGACATTAGTTCATCTGGAGAATAGGCTTTTGATAAAAACTGAAAACCTGGTAACATATTTTCAGTTTCTAATAAATCTTCAATACATCTTATTGCATTTTGTTTACTAATATCATCATCCAGGATGAAATTAGAAGGAATACCATAGCCTATACAATCCTGACGAACTATTTGAGCACAAAAAGAATCTATTGTTGAAATTGTAGCTTTAGGAAATAGTGATAACTGCTTAGATAATTCAGGATTTGTTATTTGATATTCTAATAAATTAGCATGTATTCTCTGATACATTTCACTTGCTGCTTTTTTTGTAAAAGTCAATGTTAGTATTTGATCAACATTTGCATATCCATCCATTACAAGACGCAGAAATCTAAATGATAAAACAGTTGTTTTACCACTTCCAGCTCCCGCTCCTACTACAGCATTGTCTAATACATTAATTGCTGCTAATTGTTTATCATTTGGTTTTCTACTTAATTGATTTATTATTTCTTTAAATTTTTCCATTATTTTGTTGAATACCTTTTCCTACATACTTGTCTATAATTACACATACCACAATGGTCTTTTGAAGGTGTTGCTATAAAATCACCCTCTTCAATTTTGGCTAACATATCTTCTAACACCATTTGAAATAATTCATCTACTAATTCTAAATCTACACTTCCATCATTTTCCCAAACAACTTCATATTTTCCATCATTGAAGCCATAGTAGGCAGCCATTAAAGCCTCCATATTTTCACCCTTCATTAACTGTCTATAGCAAGGAAATTGATAAGATTTTAAATCATGGTCTTCGGAACCTTTAATAAAGGATTTATTATTTATTGTGGCAGAGCCTTTTTTATAATCAACTATTGCATAGCCGGCCTCTGGTAGTTCTACTATTTTATCAACTTTACCTCGAAGGTGGTATTTAATTTCTTTAGAAATACTACCATCATCATTATAGTATAGAACCTTATTATGTAAGTTGAAGTCTTTCTCAAAACTATTATAGGAATAAGAATCAAACATTTTAATTTCTTGTTCTAATATTCCCATTACTTTTGGTTTAAAATTATCTTCAATATATATAAGTGAGTACGCAGAAGGTGATTTATCACTTTCTCTATAATTATTTAATTCTTGGTAGAATATTTTCTCAAGATTATATTCATATTTCTCTAAAAAGGATGAAAAGAATCTCTTATCTTCTTTTTGAACTTTTAAAAAGAATAATTCCATAACTTTGTGTAAAAAATTTCCAACTTCAAGATGATCTAGAGGAATATTATCAAAGGAATCTTCTCTGATTTTCATTATATATTTAAGTGCCCATTGATAGGGACATCTTTCAAAAGAATCAATACTTGTAGAAGAAAGTTCATATTCACCGTCATCATTTTTCAAAAATGATAATATTCTATTTTTTACTTCACCTTCTAATTTTCTATTAGCCATATCATGTAAAAGAGAAGTTAATATATTATTATTTGCACTATAAAACCCTAAAGATTGTAGAGGTAAAGCTTTAAAGGAATCCTTTTTAAGAGCAAAATATAATTCTTCATCTCTATAGGCATTATTAGCTTGCTCTACTTCTAGTGGTTCTTCACTCACCAGATTATGTTCAATAAAAAACGAAGGAGGAAGTTGAGATCCAATATAATCTTCACCAGAAAAGGAAACATATGGTTGATATTCACTTGTAAGATAATCATTAAGAATTGAGGAAGATAAATCCTGCTCTTCTCTATATTTTTCATCTATTGATGGGGGTAGAATGAAGAGAGGAGTATTAATCACTTCACTTGCCGTATGATTCACTCCCAATATGAAATGATTAGGAATATTTAAAGAACTGGATGATGGATAAGAATAAACAATAATACCCTCATTATTTCCTATCTTTTCTTCATATTTTATATTTTCTATTTGGCTAATTAATTTTCCATATAAATTATCAATGCTATTAATTCCACAATACTCCATGCTATCAAAGACACTCTTAAACTCTTCAAGAACTCTATTAAAACACTCTTTAGTAGAATCCTCTTCATCTAGTTTTACATCAAAAAGGAAATTAATTATATTTAAAATTGAGAGTTCTATATCGTCTTTCGTTTTAGCAACATTTAAATTAATTACTAGCCTTTTAAAAGTAGTATAGAAAATTGTATACTTACTATATAATTCTATATCTTTTTCCCTAGTTTTCTTTGAAGGAATAAGAGATAATTCCCATGTATCACTATCTTTATTGGGTTCTATCTGACCATGACTAATATTTGCATCAATTCCAACTCTAATTAATCCTCTTATCAAAGATCTTTCCTTAAAAGGGAAAGATCTATCTAATAAAAAAGATTTCATAAAATTAAGTGAAAATCTTTGTTCAAATATTACTCTAAGGTTGTAGAATAACTTACCCATGGGATAATTAATAATCTTTGAAGAAGGTGCTGAAGTTAAGGGTATATTATACTTTTTAGCTTCTCTTTTAATATCATCTATTTGTATATCAAAAGAGGCTAAGGTAATGGCAATATCAGAGGGATTAATACCTTTTTCAAGAAGATACCTTATCCTTCGCATTTGAGTTGCTACTTCAGCACTACAGTTTTCAAACTTTTCAATTTGAACACTTGGCTCTTCTTGAGAAGATTCTATTAAGTTAATATTAGAGGGATTACCAAGGTCTTCTAAGAATGGTAATAAATCTGGCATAGTATCATAGGCTATAATACTGTAATTATTAGATCTTATAGCCTCGCTAGCATTCTTAAATTTATATTCACTGTAGGATTCTTCATACAGACATCTATTTCCTAAAAAAGCACAATAACTATCATATAATTTATTTATGTCACTAATCATATTCTCAGGAAGTAAAGAAAATGCTTCATTTTCTTTTACTCTCTTAAGAGAAGGAAGTAAAGTTGAAACATATTGACTTGAGATATCGAGGGATTCAGGATATTTATTATTTATAAAATAAGAAAGATTTTTTTCTGATAAAAAATCAATTACAAACAATAATCTTGTAATCGAGGTAGCACTCTCTTTATTACTCCGGTCTTCAACAAAGTAATTTTTAAAGGTTTTGTAAGATATTGCTCTACTCTCTTCAATGCTATTATTAAGAGCAGCATATTGTATTAAAAAGTCTCTTTCACACAAACTATCATTAAAGACACAAATATTACCTTTTTCAAATTCATTAAATATTCTTGTTTTGTTCATTCTTTTATTATACCATTAACAAGTAATATTTACGAGAAACTTTTGGGAGAAATATTTAATGAATAATTTATCAGTTGATGATAATAAACGAATAAAAGCACTGTTATCATTTATTATCATAATTATATTTTGGCTTAGTGCCGGAATTGCTCTAACTCTGTTTTTTAGATCACTAATTTCTTCGATTTCATTAAATGCTATTAACTCAACCTATTATAAATATATCGAAGCAAATATTTCATTTTTTGCCATGGCCCTTGGTATCTATATCTCATTAAAATACATAATGAAAATTCCATTGATAAAATTAATTAGTACAAATAATTTTATCAATAAAAGATATCTATTAATTTCTTTTTCTATAACTATATTTTATCTAATTATATATATGATTATAGGGAATATAAGTGGTTATAAAGAAATTAGTTTTAATAATATTAAATTAAGTGAAAGACTAATATTTTTAGTGATAGTATTAATTTTAACACCATTTCAATGCGCTTTAGAGGAACTATTATATAGAGGTGTGCTATTACGAGCGCTCGTCGGGAATTATTATGATAATAATAAAATAATAAGTGTTATATCATCAATTATTGTTGGAATTGCTTTTACCATTCCTCATCTATCAAATCCTGAACTAGTAAGCTATATGTATTTTCCTCTTGGATATTATTTTATCTTTGGATTCTTAACTTCTTTTTTTACACTTCATTATAAAACAGTTGAAATAGCAATTGCTGTTCATGTAGCAAACAATTTATTTATAGCATTGATTTGTAACTATCCCAATTCTGCACTATCCTCTAAATCACTATATCTTGAAAAAACTGCAGTACCACATTATATAGATTATTTAGTTTTAACGATTATCTTTATCACTATTGGTTTTGTATTAAATAGAAAAATAAAAATGACAAAAGAAAATATTAAATAATCTTTTATTATTTTCTCTGTAATGAAATAGTTCTTAATCTATCTGTATCTTACTTTTATATTTATGCTATACATGGTAAAAATAACCTAGTAAAAATTATTTTAAATATAGGAATAAAAAATGGAAAAACGGAAAAATAAAGCAAAAAAAAATATAAAGACTATAGTAATACTAGTAATAGTATTACTACTATTATCGATTCTTTCATTATTTTTTGCACCTACAGAAGATGAATTTAATAATAGAACAATAGAGAAAACTGTAGTTACAACTACAGTTAGTTCGAGTGTTGAAATCCCAAATCTTGAATTACCAAAACCTGTAAAGGGTGAACAAATAGTAGCTCATACCGATTATGTATTAAGTTATAATGAAGAATTTGAACAACCAAGTTATGTAGCATATGAATTAGATAGCAATGAAATTTATGGTCCTGCTAAGAGAAAGAATAACTTTAAAGCAGATCCATCTATTACAACAGGCTCTGCAACTTTAGATGATTATAAGAATAGTGGTTATGACAGAGGGCATCTCTGCCCAGCTGCAGATCAAGAAGAATCTGATAAAGCTATGTCTGATTCTTTCTACATGAGTAACATGAGTCCTCAAGCTCCAGATTTTAATAGAAAGATATGGGCAGACCTTGAGGGAACTGTAAGAACCTTTGCTGATACCAATGGCAAAATATATATAACTACAGGACCAATTCTAACAGATGGTCCATATAAAACAATAGGAAAGAATGAAGTAGCTGTTCCTAATTATTACTACAAAGTAATTCTTGATTACACTGAACCAGAAATTAAATCAATTGGATTTATTCTTCCTAATGAAGGTTCTGATAAATCTTTGCAGAGTTTTGCAACTACTGTTGATAAGGTTGAAGAGAGAACTGGATTAGATTTCTTTTATCAATTACCTGATGATGTAGAGGCAAAAATTGAAAGCACTGAGGATCCTACTAAATGGGTTTTCAAAGAATTTATTGCATCTCAAGGTAATGGATCTTTTGATCCAAATGCTGTAATTAAGGCTAATCAACCAACAACTACTTCTTCAAATTCTACTAATTCAAATGAGGATATACAAGTAATTCTAAAACAAGGTATCACTTATATCATGGTACGACTTAGAGTTGAAACTACAAAAATAATATCTCAATTTATACCAAGAGAGACATTAAAGAGTTTAAATATAATATGAGATTAATTTACAATACAATAGTAATCGGAGCTGGTGCTTCCGGTTTGTTCTGTGCAAAATCTTTAACAGAGATGAAAATAGATACACTTGTTCTAGAAAAAATGGATAGACCAGGATTAAAACTTTTGATAACTGGTGGAGGAATGTGTAATATCACGAGAGATGAACCATCCTATGAAATGCTTAAACACTATGGTGATAAAGGGCATTTTCTAGGTAGTGCTTTCTCAAATCTTCCTCCTGAAGAAGTTATTAAATCTTTTAAAAAAAAGGGTGTTGATACATTTGCTAGAGAAGATCATAAAGTATTCCCTCAAAGCAAAAAAGCAATTGATGTACTATATTCTTTATGTGATGAATCATATCCAATTATTTTCAATATTTGTGTTGAAAAGATAATAAAAGATGAAGATAATTTCATAATTAACGATACCTATAAAGCTAAACATATAGTTATTGCAACAGGTGGTGTTACATATCCTCTAACAGGCTCAACAGGAGATGGTTATGCAATTGCTTCTTCTTTGGGCCATAAGATTATTAATGCTAAGCCTTCCCTTACTCAAATAAAAATTGTTAGTGAAGATTTATCTGATATCGAAGGAATTAGTTTAGCTAATGTTACTGTCTCTGTTCCTAAATCAAAAGGTAAAAAATATCATGAATTAACAGGAGACTTTTTATTTACTAGATTAGGTATTACAGGACCAGTTATATTAGATAGTTCTCGATATTGTGAAAGTGGAATGTTGATTAAAATTAATCTAAATGAAAGGGTTGAACCTTCAGGTGCAAATATAAAGCTATCTAATTTAATAAAAAAAGAAACGTCTCTTCCCTCAAGATTTATTGATTATATATTAAAGAGTGAAAGCATTGAGGATATTGAAGCTAGTCAAACTAAGAAAGTGAATTGGCAACGCCTAAATAATAAACTTAGTAATTGGGTAATGGAAATATCTTTAAAAGGTACAAACAAAATAGGTATGAGCACAGAAGGTGGGGTTACTACGAAAGAAATAGATAGTAAAACCTTTGAATCTAAGATATGTGAAAACCTATATTTTACAGGAGAAGTAATGGACTATAGTGGAGATTGTGGTGGGTATAATCTTCAAGCTTGTTGGTCTACAGCCTATAGTGTTGCAAAAGCTATTTCTGAAAAAGGTATTTAATAACAAAAGGTGTCGAAGACCCAAATTTAAACTAATTTAATATATTAAAGAATCGTAAAAATAGATAAATTTTACGATTCTTTATTTTCAAAATTATTAAAAATACGATAGAAAAAGCTTATAATTATTAATTTCAATTTCAAATTTTTTAT
>JAENWY010000221.1 GCA_016649775.1 Spirochaetaceae bacterium | reverse complement strand
TCTAAACCACGATTATTGGTTTCCCATATATATTTTAAGTGGATTATTTTATGTCTATTATTTAATAAAAGAGAAATTTTAGAAAATTGTAATAAACAATATTTTATAGGGGGTACCTCCATTTTTGAAAGAATGGAATTAACCCCTTATTGTGGAGACTAATACACAAACTCTTTTCAAAAAAGGTTATTCCATAAAGAACTATCTAAAGTCTTGAATATGTCTTTTATCAGAGCCTATCTTAAAAAAATCAATGTTCACAACTTAAGCTCATTACGCGTGTTTCTGAGGATAGATATCCTACATTAAAGCAATGGATAAACTGTTATTACATAAAAGACTTACCAGTTATTCCTTAAGTTGTGAGCATTGTAAAAAAAATACTTAAATCAAAAGTTATTCTTAATAAAAGTTGTTATTTCATAATTATTTCTAACAAAACTATAAAATAATTTATTCCATATGAATTCGATAATTAATCTAAAATTTTAACACAAACAAATTTTCCCATTTATCAAAAAATAATTGTTGCACTTTGAAACTTTATAACTTAGTATCATTTAAGTATGGAAGACTAATTATATAATGCAACTTAGCATAATTACGTACACAAGAACTTAATTTATTTAATAATAGCAATACTTGTTTTATCGAGGATATTGAAATGTATATTATTAAAGAACCTTTAGTTTTAAATTCTAATCAATTCTTTTTAGATGATCTCCATACTTTTATAGGGAAACATTGAAAGAATAATTATTTTTAGAGTCAATATCTCTCAAAAGATATAAATATGAAAGAATAGATTTATCCTTTGTTACTCGTTAAACAAGACAAAGCACCAATAAAGTTATTTGTGAATTTACGCTAATATTAATAAGTAACAAACCGACGATTTGATCAAAAATTAAAAAATACATCTTAAAAGGAAATATAATGAAAAAAATCGTATATGTGGATATGGATAATGTACTTGTTGACTTCCCCTCAGCTTTTGGTAAATTTACTCCAGAGATACTTGAAGAGTACCAAAAGAAAGATGAAATTCCAGGTATTTTTGCAAAAATGGAACCTTTGGAAGGCGCTATTAAAGCCTTTAAATTTCTTGAAGAAAATTTTGAGGTATACATACTAAGTACAGCACCTTGGAATAATCCATCTGCTTGGTCTGATAAGTTAATATGGGTCAAAAATAATTTAGGTAAATTAGCAAAAAAACGTCTAATTCTTACTCATCATAAAAACCTTAATATGGGAGATTTTCTAATAGATGATAGGATAAATAATGGAGCTAGTGAGTTTAATGGTGAGCTAATCCAATTTGGTTCGAAGGAATTTCCTGATTGGAATAATGTAATTGAGTACATGAAAAAGCAAATCAACTAATCTTACCCAAAATATCAACCTCTGATATTTCACATTATTAAAGAATTATTCAATGAGTTTTATGATTTTATCAATTTCATTTAACTCATTGTGATGAATTTTACATGACAAAGCTAATAATAATCGTTGGAATTTTCATAAGTATCTAGAGATGTTTGAGAACTTTTAGTAAAAATAATATAATTTATAAAAATTCACTCTTTTATATTTTCCATGTTTTCAGGATAATTATAAATCCATCAATTGCCTAATCCTCAATTCCAACTCTTTAATGTTTAACCATATACTCTAGAGATTATACCATAAAAATATTTCTCTAAAAATCAATTACTATTTTTTAGTTAGAAAAGAACACTAAAAAAATAAATTAAAGCTTTTTCTAAAAAAGCTAAAGAAGAAAAGCAGTTTTTGATATAATAATATACTTTGATGTTACTACAAATGATAATTTGATATTTTCTTATTTCTTACACTGTGGTAAAGTTAATAAAAGAACAGATTATTCTGTAAAATTAAAATCTCAAACAGAATTCTTTTTCTAAGGTTTAAGTAACTATGTTTTTGCATAGACTACTAGCTATATATTAAAGAATGTAATTATAATTTAAGGGGAAATATATTGATGAATTATTTTGAAGAAGGACAACTTGTAAAAGCAAAGATTGTTGCAATTTATGGTGATACCATTTTTCTTGATTTAAATATGAAAAGTGAAGGACTACTAGACAGTTCTGAATTTGTTGACACTGATGGTAACTTGACTGTTAAAGTAGGAGATACTATTAGTTCTTATTTCATATCTTCTGATCATGGAGAAATGCACTTTACTACTAAAATTAGTGGAGATAAAGCAAATACCGCGGTATTAGAAAGAGCTTTTGAAACAAAAATCCCAATTGAAGGAAGTGTTGAAAAAGAAATTAAAGGTGGTTTTGAAATTAAAATAGGTGAAAGCCGTGCCTTTTGTCCTTTTTCTCAAATGGGTTACCAACAAAAAGAAGAACCTATTTACTTCATTGGTAGAACTCTTACTTTTCTAATTCAAGAATTTAATAGAGAACAGCACAACATTATTGTTTCAAATAGAGCTTATATGGAAGCTCAAGAAAAAGTAAAACTTGAAAAATTAAAAAAAGAATTAAAATCAGGAATGACCGTTAAAGGAACTGTAATCAAACTTCAGTCTTTCGGGGCATTTGTTGATGTCCAAGGAGTTCAAGCGTTACTCCCTATTTCAGAGATTAAAGTTGGTAGAGTAGAAGATATTGAAAAAGAACTAAAGATTGGCCAAGAAATTGAAGCTAAAATTTTAAGCATTGATTTGGATCATAGACGAATGTCTATTAGTAGCAAAGCCCTTCATGATGATCCTTGGGATACAGTTGGACAACGTTATAAAGTTGGAGATAAATATAAAGGTACTATTTCAAAAATTGCTAGCTTTGGTCTATTTATTAATTTAGAACCTGGAATGGATGGATTAGTTTTTGTTTCAAAACTTCCTAATACTGGTGACAATACTAATCTAAGTAAAGTTTATAAGAAAGGTGATAAGATGTCAGTTGCAATAGATGAAATTGATGTTGAAGGACGTAGAATTGCCTTAAGTCCTACTAAATCAATCGAAGAAGAAGAGACTATTAAATCCTACATGGCAGATCAAGATGACAGTGATGGTGATACATATAATCCATTTGCGGCACTTCTAAGAAAGAACAAATAAGTTAAATACTAATGATTTTAAAATATCCTAGATTATTTCTAGGATATTTTTTTGTTAAAATTAACTATTTTCTAAATAACTTAAACTTTTTCATTCTATGGTTAAAGTTAAGTGAATTACTTAAATAGAATATAACGGTATTTAACATGTTTTGATTCTATTATTTTTCTACAACCAAGAGATCATAATAGGAATTACAAGCAAATTACCATTTGCCCAAATGGGTTTAATGATATGGCTCAATTTAGGTAACAAATAGTGTTTAGTTTTTCAATCACTACCAGTAGCATTATAAACCTAAATTGATACATATCTATTGAATCTAAAGAACTTAGTAAACCATTCTAAGAAGCGCTATTATTTTTTTCAAAACTTGAGATGAATACCTCAAATGCTAATATTGATCCTTCAAGTCTGGCCTGAAGAACATCGCCTCTGCCCTCTCCGTCTAGCCCTTCATATTTGTAGAGGCTTTCAAGTTCCCCTTTCACATGCTCCAAAGAGAAGTCAGTATTTTCTGAGCGAATTTTAAGGGATCTAAGTATTCCTTCATAAGCATCATCTGATATTTTTTCGTATAAATTTGTCATATCACAAATATAAAAATTTTCATTTGCTATGTCAATATTAATTAGAAAATTTATATAGTATATAACTTATTGGAGATAATCTAACAGATGTAAAGTTTTACACTTTAAGGTATTT
>JAENWY010000174.1 GCA_016649775.1 Spirochaetaceae bacterium | reverse complement strand
TCAGACTTTACTTCACACATAACCTAACAATTATGTACTTGCTAGTCGCTAGTGGTTTGTAGCCTTCGAAGACTCCGGATTACCCACTGGGGACTTGGCACCACCAAGAATTTACCCAGGCAAGGAAAACCACAAAACTGGCTCAAATCATTTACAGATTTCAGCCAGTTTTATTAAATTTTATTATCTATTATTTACTTCTTCCAAAAATTCTTAATAAAAACAAGAAAATATTTATGAAATCAAGATACAATGTTAGGGCACCATAAATACTTGCTCTATGAACATCTATTTCACTCATCGATTGACCATATGAAGCATTAGTTCTTTTAATTTTTTGTACATCCCAGGCTGTTAAACCTAAGAAAATAAAAACACCAATTACAGAAATGAAGTAATCTAAAGCTGCTGATTTAAAAAAGAAATTAACCAACATACTAATTAAAATACCCCAAAGACCCATTCGGGCATAATAACCTACACCAGATAAATCTTTTTTAGTGGTCTGTGCATAAGTAGCCATTCCTAAGAACAATACAGCTGCAACCATAAATGCCTTAAATATTGTTTCCATCTTAAATGCAAAAAATATTGAGCTAAATGTTATACCTGTTACTAATGCATATCCTAAAAATACGAATGTAGCTATATTTTTACTCATACTTTGAATTTTAGTTGATAAATAGATTACAATTCCGAATTGTAAAATAAATAACATTATCAAAGAAACCTGAGAGCCTAAGAATATACTTAGTAAAGTTGGTGAATTTGCTACACTATAAGCTGTAATACCTGTTACACCAAGACCTGCTGCCATCCAACCATAAACATTCTTTAAAATATTTCTTTCTTTAATTTTTACATCACTAATTGATGAATAAACATTATTCTCTGCCATAATGCCTCCTAAATATGTTTATAAAGTAATTACTTTAATAAAAAGGGTCAAGCAATTTATTAAAAGTGTATCTTTATTGTAAAATTAATAACTAAGTTATAATTTTATTTCATTATATAACAATTAATTAGAATTGTGTGTAATTTTGTGTAGTTTATTTAACCCAAAATATATAAAAATAAAGTAATGATTATTTATTGTTTTAAATTTTATGATATAATAAGAATTATGAAGAAATACTTGTTATTAATATTAATTTTTATCTCAATAATTTTTACTAGTTGTCAAACAACAAAAATTAATTCAGTATCAACAAATCAACAGAAAGTTGCTGAAATAAGAAAATCCTATTTATTAAATTCGATTAATAGTTTTGATAGTAATGTTTTCAATAATAAGGATATAAAAAACATTATCGGATTAGATATTAATAATCTTAGGTTAGTAGAAAATGAAGTACCCTCATTAAAAATGAATTTAAATACTTTTGATGCTAATTTGCATACCGCTTATAGATTAGCAAGTATTGAATATCAAAAAATATTACTGAAATATTCAAAAGAACTAAATATGCCAATTCTTTATCCATACAATAATAATTATTATATAAGTGAAGAAAATGAATTAACAATTTTATTTGATACCTTCGGAGTTGAAATAGATTCAGAACTTAATAAAGTACTAGATAGTATATTTAATGAGTGTATTATTGAATATAGAATACTTGCTACAAATTATAATATATACTGTGATAGTTTAACAGCTTTAGATAGAAAGACTTTAACACCGATAGATATTGATATTACTAGTAAGATTACTCCAATATTCATAAAAATGGTAAACTCATCTATAATTAATATTGAAGAAACTTATCAATTTGAAAAAACTTCAATCAATCCTGATAATATTACTATAACAAACTAAAGTGAGAAAAAATGAAATCCCTCGATTTATTTGCCCAAAGAGAAATTAATAATGAGCCTCTAGCTTACAGAATGCGCCCAAGAAACCTTAATGAATATATAGGACAAGAACATATTATTGGAAAAGGACGATTATTGAGAAGAGCAATTCAAGCAGATCAACTATCTTCCCTTATTTTTTATGGTCCTCCAGGCACTGGTAAAACAACATTAGCTAAAGTTATTGCCAATACAACTAAATCACACTTCTCAACAATAAATGCAGTATTATCTGGGGTTAAAGAATTACGAGAAGAAATTGATGCCGCAAAAAATAGATTAGATCTTTATGATAGAAGAACAATACTTTTTATCGACGAAGTCCACAGATGGAATAAAAGTCAACAAGATGCCTTACTTCCATGGGTTGAAAACGGAACATTCATTCTTATAGGTGCGACCACTGAAAATCCTTATTTTGAAGTCAATAAAGCACTAGTTAGTAGATCTCGAATTTTTCAATTAAAATCATTAACAGATGAAGATTTAATTCGAGTTGCAAATCAAGCAATCGCAGATAAAGAAAGAGGCTATGGAGAATTTAAAATATCATTTGAGAAAGGTGCTCTAGAACATATTGTAAATATTGCAAAAGGAGATGCTAGAAGTTTACTAAATGCACTCCAACTAGCAATAGAAACGTCTGTAGATAAATTTCCACCTGTAAAAGGTACTTCTTTATTTATTTCAAAAAAAGTAGCAGAAGAAAGCATTCAACAAAAAGCAGTTTTGTATGATAAAGAAGGAGATTATCACTTCGATGTAATCTCAGCATTCATAAAAAGCATTAGAGGAAGCGATCCTGATGCAACATTATATTGGCTTGCAAAAATGATAGCAGCAGGAGAAGATCCACGTTTTATCTTTAGACGAATGTTAATTTCAGCAGCGGAAGATGTTGGCCTAGCAGAGCCAAATGCGGTTGCCATAGTTGAGGCTGATGCTGCAGCCTTTGATAGAATAGGATTACCTGAGGGCAGATTTCACCTATCTCATGCTGCACTTTATATTTCAACTTGTGAAAAAAGTAATACTACACTTGCCCTTTTTGATGCACTTAGAGCAATCGAAAAAGAAAAACAAGATGATGAAGTTCCGAATCATCTTAGAGATGCTTCCCGCGATAAAGACAGTTTTGGGCATGGAGAGGGCTATCTTTATCCACACGCTTATAGAGAGCATTTTGTAGCACAACAATACCTTCCTGATTCACTTCAAGGTAAAGTATTTTATAATCCAGGAAAATTAGGCTATGAATCAAAAGTTAGAAATTCAGTATTATCAAAGAGAGAATCTCAGTTAGAGGCAAGTAATGAAGATACTTTTGTTGAAAATCTAACTTATTCACCAAATGATAAAGCTAGAGACCAATGGATAAATAGAACAACAAGTGAAAGAGGGATTCTTGTAGAAAAGATTAGAGATGAAATTTTTAATCCAATTAATTTTCTTCGAAGCGATAGAGTTTTAATTCTTGGTGCAGGCCATGGACTTCTATTGTGGGAAGCTTTTAGAAAAACCCCTGAAGGTCTTGTTTGTGCTCAAGTAAATAAACAAATCGAATTCGACTATATTACAAATTATTCAAATACCCTTGATTTAGTCACCAAACCTTTTGTTGCTTTAGCCTCACCTTTACAATTTATAGATGGATTAGAAAAAGATTTAAATTTTGAAAAAATTATTATTAGAAATCAATTTTCAAATTATAATGAAAGTGAAAAAATACTAAATAAATGCCTTAAACACTTCGGACCAAATACTGATCTAATCATAGCTCAAACGATTCCTAGTGGCGGTTCTAGATTGTCGGACTTTGCTCAAGATTTAGATATTAAAGGCGCCTTGTTAAGTGCAGAAGAAGAAATTTTCAAACATGATTTAAAAGGAATTACAGGTTGGAATGAATCAGATTTAGAAGCTCTTATTAAAGAAAATAAATTATTTGTACAATCTACAATTCTCAAACAAAAAGAACAACGATATATTGTAGAAAAAGATATTGAACGATGGATAGAAAAAACTTACTATCCAACTTTACAAAAGTTAAACTTGAACGAAGATAAAACAAAAATTATCAATTATTTAATATCCCATTTATCAAACAAAAGTGTTAGTTGGAATCACAAGGTTTTGATTATGCATAGTTCAAAGTTAGTCAAACAGGGAAAAAAAGAAAGTAATATAGAAAGTAACAAAATATGGAAAGATGTTCATATAAAAACAAAATCAAAATAATAGGTTTTTTAATTACTAAAAATTTATAATCTTTATTATTAAGCTAATCAGAAGTAAAATTAACTAGTTTTCGATCATTTGCTTGTTTTTCTTCTATGTAATTATATACTACAAAAAAGAATCCTATCTATAACCTACATTATATTATAAAAAAGAATCTTTTTTTGATTATAATATTGACAAAAGATGTCATTTTGTGGCATTGTATGCCTCGTTGAGTCGCTAAGGTTATTAAACATTATTTCTTAAGTTTGTGCATCTTATAATGATGTAATTACTTATAAATAGTATTAGAAACTTTGAAAAGATTAACATTGACGAAACCATAATTGCGCCCGTAGCTCAGCTGGATAGAGTACCGGACTTCGAATCCGTGGGTCAAAGGTTCGAATCCTTTCGGACGCAAAATTACCTATATGGGCTGCTAGCTCAGCTGGTAGAGCAACAGACTCTTAATCTGTGGGTCAAAGGTTCGATTCCTTTGCAGCTCAATAGACATACACAGGTCTTAAAACAAATCCTTGTGTAAGGTATTAAAAATATGTATGAATATTTGTATATATCATTTTGCGAGAGTGGTGAAATTGGCAGACACGCTAGATTTAGGTTCTAGTGCCGTAAGGTGTGGGGGTTCAAGTCCCCCCTCTCGCAAATATTATTATTGTTTTTGAGTTTATAATAATTTGTTTATCTAAACTTTTATAT
>JAENWY010000355.1 GCA_016649775.1 Spirochaetaceae bacterium | reverse complement strand
TATAATTATTATAGTATAGTATTTTAATGCTATAAAATATAAATATAGTGTATATATGCTATATTTAAGTATTATAGTGTTTTAATACTATATACTTATACGTTTTTTCTTGTTTTAGCATAATTTATGTGTTAATATTTTGGTAAGGAAATTAAATTGGAATTAAATAAAGAAATATACTTTGCAATAATAGGTGATGTAGTTGATTCAAGAAAAATCGAGAAAAGAAATATTGTTCAAAGACTATATGTTGAAGTTATTAATAAAATAAACATAAAATATTCAGAAGATATTGCTTCTAAATTTATAATAACTTTTGGAGATAGCTTTCAAGGTTTATTAAAAAAATCTATTCATATTTTACAAATAATCCAAGAAATTGAGGATTCAATGGCACCTTATAAGTTAAGATTTGGAATTGGTATTGGTAGAATAGATACTACAATTATTCTTGAAGATTCCTCATTAATCGATGGTCCTGCTTATCATAATGCTCGGTTTGCAATAGATGAGGTAAAAACATTGAAGGATAAGGATAAAAGCTATTCAGCAACACTAGTCCATTCTAATAATATTATATTGGATAATTTAATTAATTCAGCACTTTCTATATGTAGTGTCATGAAATCAAGTTGGACAGACAAACAAAAACAGGTTGTTGACTTTACTATGAATCAAGAAAAAACACAGGATGAAATCGCTAAAATATTGCACATAAAACAACCTACTGTTAATAGGCGTTTGAAATCTACAAATATATATATTTATTCTCAAGCAATTGAAAATATAAATAAAGCTTTTGAACTTTATTTAGGGGAAAATAATGAATTATAGTATCTTTTTTATACTTTTAATAGGACATTTTTTAGGTGATTTTTATTTTCAAACAGATGGAATTGCTAGGAATAAAAATGGATGTAAATCAAAGTTAATTAAGCACTGTCTTTTATATACTCTTGCAATGTTAATTATGATTCTTCCTGTTTTCTCAATAAATCTCTTAATATGTTCTCTTATTATTTCATTAATACACTTTGTTGTTGATTTAATAAAATCAAATATGAAAAATAGAGAAAAAAATGAGGTAGGTATCTATCTTGTAGACCAGGTGATTCATATACTTGTGATTTTAGGTTTTTCAATATTTATTTCGCAGAATATAGACCTTTTTTATATTTCTTCAATACGAAATTTGTTTGATTTATTTAAAGTTGATGATTTGATGGTTCTTTCTGTTATTCTTTCTTTATTGATTATAAATAAACCTGCTAGTATCACTATAAAAATAGTACTTGCAAAGTATGGTAGTTTTACAAAAGAGGAAAAGGAAGGCGTTCCTAATACTGGGGCTTTAATTGGAGAGCTTGAAAGATTCATCATTTTGTTGATGTTGACTCAAGGTCAGTATGCTGCAATTGGTTTTATATTAACAGCAAAATCAATTGCAAGATATAAGAAGATTGTGGATGAAATAAGATTTTCAGAATATTATCTGCTTGGAACATTTTTAAGCACACTTATTGTAATAATAACTTATCTATTAGTATTTTCACCATTCTTTAGTTAGATATTAATAGACCTTGTAAATATCAAAGGCCTATTTGTTTGTTAATACTGTTTATTTTAATTCCTGTGGTTTCTGGTTGATTTTTTAATTGTGTTTTCACCCATAATTTCTAGAATTGGTAGATAGTAATATTTACAATAGTAATAAAATATATAATACAAATAAGTAGTTATACTGATTTCTGTAATGATTATTTGCAACAGTGCTTTTGCTACAACCGACGC
>JAENWY010000272.1 GCA_016649775.1 Spirochaetaceae bacterium | reverse complement strand
GAAGCTTGTGCAGTTGCAGAACTTGTTCCATTAATAAAAGAAAAAGCTTCTTTATTATAATCATTATTATTTGTGAGAAGAGATAGAGCTTCACAAGAAAGATTAGAAGAATCATCAGATATAGCATTTCTCCCATCCAATAAGATTTCGGGTTTTATTGGGCATTTTTTAGTGTCCCAAATCTGAGAAGTTGAACTATATGGAGAAAGTTCCCCTACATCAGCTATTGGATGATAACCTCTATAGTCTGGGCCTGTTATTTGAACATTATCTGTCCACGCTTCTAAGGTAATTGCATTCCATGCTTGACCAGGATTATCTATACTATATACAGTATTTGAAGTTGGATAATCTTTTAATAGAGACATATCTAAATTACCAGCACTAACGAAAAATAAACGTTTTTAATTTTCATCACCTGATTCTATTCTACAAACAATTTAATCAAGTGCAGCCGACCAAGAAGTAGGACTTCCATCTAAAGTATTTCCTTTTTTGGCTATCACCGCCATGCAAATAATTCTTTCTTTTTCAGGATTTTTAAGTTCCGCTAAGGCGATAGCCCTTTGTGTTATCAATCCATAAGATTTCTTATCATTTTTGCCTTCATCTGGCAGAATTTTAACAGACTCGATTGAGTGCTTTACATAAACTGGTTCATCACTAACCAAACATTTATTTAAATCATCATAGAGAGCAATTCCAGCCATTTTTGTTCCATGCTCTTTTTTGTCAGAAGGTGGCAAAAGAGAATCTACATTTTGTATAGAATTTTCATCTTTTATAGCTAGCTCTATTAAAGGGTGATTATAATTTAATCCGGTATCTAATAAACATATAGAGACGTTAGTTTTATATATATCTATTATATCGTATAATTCATCAACCTAATTTTTCTGTTCCTTTCCACTTTGTTCTAGGAAAAAGCTATTAGGTTCTGAAATTAATCAAAACTCAGCAATACAATTACAGGAAAAAATTAAGGCTTCAAGTTTTTTACAATTTGCCTTTATAGGAAAGATTAGCCTTTCTGGGAATTTTAAAGGTTCTTTTTGAACTTGTATATTATTTAACTCACAGCATTTGAAGAAATCTTCCTCTTCAATTTTTTTTGTAATTTTTATATATTTAGAAGATTTCCTTTGCCATAATGAACCATTAAAACCAATCCAAACTTCATACCATCTGTTTACTTCAATAGGAAGATCCTCTTTATTTCCAGTCCAAAACGACTCTAATATAGCTAATCTAATATTTTTAATGCTATTTATAAAGAATTCATTTGGTATTTTACCTGTTTTAGTATTGTTATTAACATAGTCGTTAATCTTCTTTAAAAAACAACTTTTCATACCTTTAGGAATATATACTGTTGCTTTAGTTTTCTTTAATTCTTTGTTTGTTTTTACATTTAATAACCTAATTCCATAGGTATCTTGATCAAAATTTTTAGTAACAAGTTCATAATTTTTTGCTCCAAAAAATTCTAAGTAAATTCCATTTTTATTTAAACTATTATTTTTTTTTGAACTACATCTTCATCTAAACCTTTTTCAAAAGTTTTTTTTCAAACCATGCTTCACCTTATCTCGAAAAGGATAAAGCGAATTATTAGGGAGAATTTTTTTCCTTATCGGTTTATACCACTCACTTTGGGGGTTGTTTTGTAAAAATATATTTTCTAATTTAACAGACAATTTTAAGCCTCTCTTTTACGATAGATAGATAATTTATATTTATATAAATTCAAAATTTCCTTTTCTGTCGGCAAGGAATAATGAAGGACATCATCAAATCTTCTAAACAAAGCCTTGTCTAATAATTCTATGTTATTTGTTGCTGCTGTAATTATACTAGTAGAACTATCTTGTTCAATAAATTGTAAAAAGGAATTTAATATTCTTCGTATTTCTCCTACTTCATTATCTAGATCTCTATCAGCCCCTATAGCATCAAATTCATCAAACAAATAAACAGCTTGTTGAGAACTAATAATATCAAAAATTTGGGCTCTTCGTGACATTCAATGGGTAACTTATTAATTTTACACTAGTTTCTCCCATAAATTTGGTAAGCAATTTATCAACGGGAACAGTATAAAGCGGTAAAGAAAGTTCATTTGCAATAATAGAAGCTGTTAAGGTTTTACCCGTTCCTGAATTCCCTTCTATTAAAATTTTTCTTCTATTGCACAATCCATATTTATATAAAGCTCTTTTATTTTTATACTCATTCAATATTCTATCGATTCTTTCTTTTATTTCATCTGAAACTACTAAATCTCGTAAAGTATCCGCAGAAACAGAATGAATGAGGGATGAGGAATGAAAGGATGTATTAAAATTAATTATTTTTGTTTTATCTGCTTGATCTGCAAGATTTTTCAATTCACGAGCTAAAGTTCCATGTTTTAATCTTGCTTCATTTGCCGCTATTTGTAATACAATAGTTTTGAAACGCTCTTTATCCTTTTCATTGTGTGCTTTTATTAAACTTTTTACTTGATCTGCAGTAGCCATATCTGGCCTCCCTATGCCTGTAATAAAAATTAGTATTTAAAATATTTATCTCTATCGCCACAATTTCATTGTATCATGAAACTTGATTATTCTCTCAGTTCAGCACTGCCTATAACTATATGAGCACCACTAAGCCTTCTATATATGATTTTTTCCAATATTTTTTTATGCACCAGTAATAACCATTACAACACCACCTGAAATAGAGATAAAAAATCATTTATTGCACCATCAATATCTATATGAGCACCACTAATAACTATTATTGCATCATTGAAAAAAATATATTTTACAGTAATTACACCATATAATAATATTGGAAACACCTTTTAACTTACTTGTCACATATTATTAAATATTAGAGACTTTGGTTG
>JAENWY010000350.1 GCA_016649775.1 Spirochaetaceae bacterium | reverse complement strand
TTGAAGCTTTTACTAAAGATAGAAACTGGATGCCAAATGTTATTATGGTAGCTAAAAGTACTCTTGTTTGGCTTGATCAATTATCAAAATACTATAAAAGACCAATCACAACATTAGACAAAATTCCAAATGAAGAATTAGACAAACTAAAAGACAGTGGATTCACTGCTCTTTGGCTAATTGGCCTTTGGGAAAGATCCGATGCTAGTAAAAAAATAAAAAACCTTTGTGGTAACCCAGAAGCAGAAGCATCAGCTTATTCTCTAAAGAGTAATATGATTTCATCATCAATTGGTGGATGGGAAGCTCTTGAAGATCTTAAAACACGTTGTAAAGAAAGAGGTATTAAATTAGCAGCTGATATGGTACCTAATCATGTAGGTATTGATGCTGATTGGGTTGTTAATCATCCTGAATACTTTATACAACAATCATATCCGCCTTTCCCTTGCTATACATATAATGGTAGTGACTTATCTAATAATCAGGACATCGAAATTAAGATTGAAGATCATTACTATGATAAAACAGATGCTGCAGTAACATTCAGACGTGTTGATAAGCGAAGTGGAGAAACCAATTATATATTCCACGGTAATGATGGTACAAGCATGCCTTGGAATGATACAGCTCAACTTGATTTTTTAAATCCAATAACAAGAGAAGCAGTATTCCAACAAATAAGACACGTTGCAATTAACTTCCCTATAATCAGATTCGATGCAGCAATGACTCTTGCTAAAAAACATATACAACGTCTTTGGTATCCAAAACCAGGAAGTGGTGGAGATATAGCAGGCAGAACACAAGCCTCATTAACTCAAGAAGAGTTTGAATCCAGAATTCCAAAAGAATTCTGGAGAGAAGTGGTAGATAGGATGGCTGAAGAACTACCAGACACCCTTCTTTTAGCAGAAGCTTTCTGGATGATGGAAGGATATTTTGTAAGAACTCTTGGTATGCACCGAGTATATAATAGTACCTTCATGAACATGCTTAAGAATGAAGAAAACCATAAATATAAAGAAGCTATCAAAGCTACTTTAAAATTTGAGCCAGAAATCTTAAAAAGATATGTTAACTTTATGAGTAATCCTGATGAAGAAACTGCTTTTGAACAATTTGGTGATGGCGATAAGTATTTTGGTGTTTGTTCTCTATTAGCAACAATGCCAGGTTTACCTATGTTTGGTCACGGACAAATTGAAGGCCTGAAAGAAAAATATGGAATGGAATATAAAAAAGCATATTGGGATGAATGGCCATCAGAATGGTTAATTGATGAGCATAAAAAGAAAATATTCCCACTAATGAAAAAAAGATACATATTTAGTGAGGTAGCAAATTTTCAACTATATGATTTAATTGACAACAATAAGGTAAATGAAACTGTTTTCTGTTACTCCAATGAAGGTCATGGAGAGAACGCTATAGTATTCTACAATAACCAATATCATAGAGCCAGTGGTTGTATAAAATATTCTACACCAAAATTAAATAAAAGTAATGATTCATTAGATACAACAACTATTGCAGCTAATTTAAAACTTACCAATGAAGATAATAAGTTTTTAGTTTATAAAAACTTTAACGATGGATTAACATATCTTGTACCTTCTTCTTTAGTTATTAATGAAGGATTCTTTGTAACTCTCGATGGATTTGAAACAAAAATATATATGAAACTCAAAGAACTAACAGATTCAGATGGTACTTACAGAACACTATATAATGAATTAGGTAACAGAGGTGTAAAAGATTTTGATACAAAAATCAAATCATTAAGATTGCAACCAATCTTTAAAAGATTTGGTACTTTAAGTACAAATGAATTTATACTAAATTTATCCAATATTTTA